>JBGTRP010000219.1:0-9436 GCA_041940685.1 Acanthopleuribacteraceae bacterium | reverse complement strand
CGCTTACCCGTCGGGATCGAGGTCCGGTAGGTTTGGGCCCCGTTCCAACCCAGCTTGAGCCCGAGCGTATCGTGAAAAAATTGGCGATCGGCGGGAGGTAGGTTGCCCATATAGTCGCTTCGGTCATAATTGAATATGACCTCCTGGAAGGTGGTGAATCCATTGGCGCTGACATTGCCCTTAAGCGTGTTTTTCGAGGCGTCGAGCGGAGGCTCGAAGTTGTCGACCGCCTTGCGTTCGTCGTCCTGATAGGTCCAGAATACCGAGGCATTGGGCATGGCGGCCGGCCGTAACCGCCCCGTAAAGATCTCCCGGTAAGCCTCGATGCCCTGCAGATGCTGACGAAAGAAGGCGCAGATGGTGGTGAGCGCGACCTGGCGTTGGTCCGCGGCCGACATCGCGGGCACGCCACCGACTTTGCCATCCAGACCATCGTCAAGGGAACCAGCCCAGGGGTTGGGAGAGCCCAGCGCCGCGCTGTCGGTCCAAATAGTATTGAAGTAGTTGTGGTTGGCGCCGTAAACAAAAGCAAGCGATTTGGGATGCCGCCCCTGAGCGCCGTCCGGATAGGCGCGATCATAGGTCCGGATCCCCTGCATATCGTCCAGATCACCGTCCCGCGCGCCGAGTAAAAGGAAGTAGGGAGCGCGCGTCATCAGGTAGGAAACCAGGTTCTGATCGGTCGGCGCGATGGCATTCACCGCCACGATCGAGTGCGGGTTCGGCCAATTGCTATTGAGGTCTTGAGCCGCGACCACGCCCTCGCCGCCGCGGCTATGTCCGGAAAGCGCGATCTTGGAAAGGTCCAGTTTTCCGGCGAAGATACCGTTGAAGGGATCGGTGCCCTTGTCGTTCCAGTCGCGCAGCTTGTCGAGGTATTTGAGGATGAGGCGGCCGCGCACGTTGTAATCCCACACGCCCAAACCCGGCTGAATATCATGGGCGCTGATCGAGATGCAGAAAATGCCCTGGCCGGCGAGACGCGACATGATGTAATCGTAGCCTTCATGGCTGGGGATGCGCCTGGCCTTGGGGCATTGGAAACTGTAAGTGCCGGCAAGGTCCGGCCCGGAGCCATCGTTGTCGCAATTGCGATGGCGGCCGTGCAGGAAGAGGGCGATGGGGTACTTGGCCTTGGCCTTGTTGACCGGCGTTCCGGTTCCCGCCACCTGCGCGGGGTACATGATCTTTGCCCAGGCGAGGGTTACGCTTTCGGTCGGACCCTTAATTCCCCTCGAGTCGGTGATGCCCGAGATGCCGTTGGGTTCGTCCAGTTCGACCTGTCCCAGGGGGTAAGGCCCCGGCGAGGAGGGGTCCTCATACACCCAAAAGCCCGCGTCCGCGCCGTATCCGTCGATAAAATCGGTGCCCTTGTTGTAGAGGTTGTCCTGAACGTAGTCGGCAGCCCTGTTGGCGGGCGCGGAACCGAAGTCCACGATTACATCATAGGCCTTGATGGCCTCCGACTGGGTGGCGCTCGACCACACTTCCCGGCGGGAAGCGTTGATGCACCAGTATTTGACCCGCTGAATCTCGATACCCCCGGAAACATCGATCAGCTTGGGGCTGGCGCCGTCCCAATACGCGGCGGGCTGGTGTTCAACCACGTAATAGGCCGCGTAATTGCCGCCGCTATGCACGGCCGGCACATCGCTGGGGTCCACCGCGGCGTAGACCTTTTCCTGCTTTTCAAAGGCGTCGGAGAATTCGAACTTGGCCGGCGCCGATTTCATCCGGCCGGAGGACTCGATCACGATATTGCCGTTGATGACGAGGTAGTAAATCAGGCCCGTGTCCTCGCCGTAGGAGAGAATGTCCCCGGCTCGGAGCACCGGATCCTCCCCGGCGGAATCGACGCGCGCCACGATATCGAAACTGCCCGGCCGACCATCAATATGATCCCAGATCTTGGCGGTGAAGCTGGTTTGGTTGGGCGCCAAAACCACGGTTTCGACCGCGGCCGCACCAGCGGTTCCGGAAACATCTTGCAGGGGATCGCCAAGATTCCAGGCGTACTGATTGGGCACCGCGTACAAGCGCACCCTGGCGCCGGCCGGAAAGTTTTTCCCGGTGGCGTAAATATCCTCCTTGGCTTGATCGAAAGCGTTGACCAGCACGCCCGTTTCATTGGAAGGATAGACCATGGGCGATTGACGCGGTCCGATGGGAAAAGCCTGTTCCCGGATGAGCCGGCCCTTGAGGTCGTGGACCGTCAGCTTGAGGGAATGCTTCTCAAAATAGGCCGCGGCCTCCTCGAAGGTTTCGAATGCGGGATCGGGTCGGAAGTCAATTCGGCGGGAGGTGGTTCCAATCACCCCGGTGTGGTACCAAAATAGAAAGGGCGCGATCTCTCCTTGCCGATCCGCGAAAACCCTGGCGTAAGACCACTCCCGACCCTCATCGTCGTTCAGGTAGACCTGGATTCCGGCGCCCTCGGACAGGCCCTGAAAACCCAGGGACACGGACTCGCCGACTTCCACCCTTTCCACGGTTTCTTTCACGGCGCCATTGTAATTCCACAGGTTGATTTTCATTTGATCGTAGTTGGGCCGGGATCCGCGCGCGCAGCCCGTCATCTGGCCCAAACAAAGGAGGAAAAGGCAAAAAGCCATGGGGCCCACGGGAGCCCATCCGTTTTTTGGTTCCATCATCTTCTCACTGTCCTTCCTCGTTTCCCGGTGTTTGGCGAACACCGCCCAAAGCGTTCGCGGCATCCACCTCCCAAACGCCTCCTCAAACCCATTGAATTGGAGAAATCGTTGCACGGCCTCGTGAGTCACGATCGGGAAAGTGTAGTCGGAAAGGTAGGTAGGCTATTTCCTGGATTGGGTTCATTCCCATCGCAAAATAATCCGCGTTTCTCGATGCCAGTTGCCCGCCAAATTCATGCCACATCCCCCACCCGAGCCGAGTCGCGCCGTGATATAATTCCCGGCGTTCCCGATTTCACATCCCTTCATCCAAATCTCCATCCGATAGCGCTTCCATCGAGGCAAACGGGTGGCTGGGCCTCTTCCACCCACGCGATGGGCGGATCAAGGTTCGGAGGGAACTCTCGGGGAAGCTGGAATCCAGAAAAATCAAGCAACAAATAAATGGGAGAATCGCTCATGAAAAAACGACTGCTCTTTGGTTTCTTTTTTGCGCTTGGCGCTCCATTTTGCTCTCTTTTTGCCCAAGATTTACCCTCCTGCGACGAACTGGCCGAAATTGCCGATGTCTTTGACGAGGTGGCGGAAGTCTTGGAGGACGTCGGCTATATTGCCGAGGACAGCGAATTGGACAAGGCCCTCGGCGAATGCGTGACCGCGTTGGAGGACCTAGCAGATGTAGAGGAGAACCGCTCCCTGTCCAACAGCGTGAAACAACTCGCGGACGCCTGGGACAGATTGGATTGGGAAAAATTCAAGCTGGCCCTCGACAGCATGATCGCCAACCTGGACAGAATCCGCCGCGCGGATTGTAACTAAAATCCATCTGTGTTTGGGTTATTCTGTCTGGCTCCCGGCGATAGGGAGCCCCGCCCGGCCAGGCAGAAATAACCCAACCAGAGCACGAGGCTGAAAGCCAAGAAAACGATCCGGGCTTGGAAAGCCAACCCGCTGGGCGAGATAAACCCTTCGATCATGGCCGCGAACACCAGCATGACCATGCATCCCAACTCGATGTGCAATGCTTTTAAAGCCACGGACTGAAGCGCCGCGGCGCGGCGCAGGCGACCGGGCGCGACGAGTGCGCGCGCGAGCAGAAATCCCGCGGCGCCCGCGAGCACAATCGCCAGCAGTTCGGTGCCGCCATGGGGCATGACCCAACCCCAGAATGCGCGGCCATTGCCGTTCAAGGTCAACCAGGCGGCCACGCCGCCGATATGAACGCCATTGAAGAGAAGGATAAAAGCGGTACCCAAACCGAAGGTCAGGCCCAGTCCAAAAGCCAGGAGGGTGACCTGAATATTGTTGGTCATAATGGATGTGGCCGCGATGGGCCGCGCCAGGCTGGGAATATCGTGCAAGTTATCCTCACGAGCCGGTTGAAAGTCGAGAAAATCGGGCGCCACGATCTCGAAAGCAAGATCCGGATGAAGCATAATGGCGCCGTAACTGATGGCCGCGGGTAGGAATAAAAAGGCCCCCGCCAGTGCAACCGCCCACAGATGCTGGCGGACCAGCCGCGCAAAACCGCTCCACCAGTTGGTGTCCCCGGATGCGCCCTTGCTTTTGACCTGACCGTACAACAGGTTGTGACCACTGACCGCGAGCCGATTGAGGCGGGTGAGCGTTTGTGGGTCGGCGCCCATGGATTGAGCGCGCGAAAGGTCCAATACAATTTTGCGGTAATCGTCCAGTAAGGTTTCCAATTCAGGAGCCGTAAGGCGTTTCAGCGCGGCGCGCCCCCGTTTGTGCAACCGCTCCACCCGCTCGCCGAATTCGTCCCACAACCGGTTCTTCTCTTCCCCGAGATCCACGGGATCGCCTACCGAGGCGACGCTGGCTTCGCCGTTCGCGCTACGGGCCGCCTCCACCAGCTTGCTGATCACGGCCTCGCAGTGGCGCAGGGGATTGGGATCATTGCGCACCTCCTCCGGATCGAGATCGAACATTTCCAGGTAGGGCGAGGCAAGGCGCAGGGCCAGTTGGGTCCGCTGCTCCACGGGCATCAGGGCGCCGCGTTCAAGATAACGGTCGAAAACGTTAATTTGACCGACACTAATCGTTCCCGATGGCAGCACCAGCGCATGGCGCGACTCCCCGCGCTCCAATCGCGCGACCCATTGACCGCTCCATTTCGCCGAATTGGTTTGGTGGAGCCCGAATTGCTCCCGCACCACCATGGTGCCCGCGGCCATATCTCCAAATCGCTGGCCACGGGGGTTTTTCAAGGCAACCAAACCTCCCAGAAGGTAGGTGGGCGGAGGCAACATATCCGCCGCGCGCAGCAGATTGCGCAACAGGGATTCCCGCACCCCCACGGGCAGCCCGTTCTCCCGCACAACCCGAATGCCCATGACGCGCTTCCCGGGGCTCTGCCCCCGCATCAGCGTTTCGAAAAAGACGAAATAGCCCCAATTCAGCAAAAAGTAGGCGAGGATCAGCAAGGCAATCCCCAGCGAGGTCATCCCATCGCCGGTCCAGAGGAAGGGTTGAACAAAGAGGGAAAACAGCAGAATCACGACTAAGAAAATCAGACCGCGCAGGATCAGGTCAACCGCGAATGCGGCCCCGCGCGAGCCGAAACCCGCGAGCTCGAATTCCAGCTCCACCCGGTCGGGCGTGAAAATCTTGGTTCGGTCTTCCATCAGGTCACCCGCCTCAGTTCGAGATACTTCCTCACCAACTGGATACTGAAGGTTTCCGGAGCGCTCTCCAGCACGGTAATGCCCTTGGCGCGCATCTCCCGCAGTGCGAGCTCGCGCCGGCCCGTAAGGTAGGCGGCCGCCACCTTGCGGTAGGCTGCCTCGCCGCTTTCGGGCACGCTGTCGGCCACCCGCCAGGCGCCGGGGTCGGTGAACACCACGCATAGGACGAGATGCCGGCGAGCCGCCCGCGCCAGGTTCATCACCAGTCCCGAGCTGCCCGCGGCGTCAAGCACATCCGTCATCATGATCATCAGACTCCGTTTTCGCAGTCGGGACATCATTTGGGTCATGACGTTCCAATAGTCCGATTCCACTGAACGGGCTTGTACCCGGTACAGGGTCTCCAGGGTGCGCGGCATGATTTCCCCGCCTTTGACCGGGGCCATCAGCGCTTCCACCCGGTTGGAAAAGCTCGCCGCGGCATAGTAGTCTCCCCGTGTTCCCGCCACATGAGCCAGCATGACCGCCGCGTTGAGCGCGTATTCGATGCGCGCGTATTTGCCCACGGGCTCGCCCATCAGCCGCCCGGCGTCAATCAAAACCGAAATATGCTGTCCCTTTTCCACCTGTAGATTTTTGCTGATGAGCTTGCCTCGTTTCGCGGAAGCCTTCCAATCCACGTAGCGCAGGTCCTCTCCCGCCGCATAGGGCCGCAGGCTCTCGAAATTCAAGCCGGCGCCCCGCCAGAGCCTGGCCATGCGCGTGGCCTCCTCCTTCATATCGATCCGGGCGGTGAGGTCGAAGCGGTCCACGCCGCTGAAACGGGGGTAAATCTTGGCCACGCTCTCAAGGGGAATCACCGCGCGGCGCATCACCAAACCCAAGCCCAGACGCCAGCGGAGGTGTACCGGCCCATAGGCATGGGCGCCCCTAACCACCGGCAACACCTTCCAGTGCAGATCCACGGCGTGCCCCCCTCTCAGTTGAAAGGAACGAGCCCGATCATCGCCCTGGAGCGCGTCGGGCGGCGAATCCAGCAATTCGAAATTGAGCCGGCGTTCGGAATGATTGGCCAGCCTCAAGCGCACCCGCGAGCTCGCATCGAAGGAGAAACGGCGCGGCAAACTTCGCTCCAGACTGAAACGCGATTTCGGCGGCAGTAGGAAGGCCTCGCTCAGCGCGACCAAGGCCAACAGCAACAGATAAAGCACGGGAGCGATCCAACCGATCGAGACCAGAGCCCAAGCCAGCCAAAGCGGAGACCCAATAGCGATCAGCCGGATCATTCGTGAGGTCGGCAACAAGGTTCGCCTCCTCTACCGGGGCACCGCTACTTTTTTCAGTAGCTCCGTGATGACCTGATCCGGCGTCAATCCCTCGATCTGGGCCTCCGGCGTAAGGCTAAGACGGTGGCGTAAGACGGGCAGCGCCGCGTCCCGCACCTCGTCAGGCCGCACAAACGCGTTGCCGCGCAAAAGAGAAAGCGACTTGGCCGCCCAAAGCAACATGACCGCCGCGCGCGGCGAGGCGCCCACGCTTACCGCGGCAAGCTCGCGCGAGGATCGGATGATTTCCACCACATAGTTGAAAATCGTTTCATCCACCTCAACCCCGTGAATGCGGTTGCGCAAATCCTCAACGCGGACCCGGTCGGCAACCGGCGAAATCACGCTTGAAGGCTCTTGAGCTTTGCCGGCTAAGGCGTTCATGTTGCGCAACATGATCAGTTCCTCCTCGGCCGAGGGATAGGTCACCCGCACGTTCATCAAGAACCGGTCCAGTTGCGCCTCCGGCAGCGGATAGGTTCCCTCGTACTCCAGGGGGTTTTGGGTGGCGATTACCGTAAAACAGGTCGAGAGCGGATGGGTCACGCCATCGATGGTGACCTGCTTCTCCTGCATCGCTTCCAGCAGGGCGGCCTGGGTTTTGGCCGGCGCGCGGTTAATCTCGTCAGCCAACACGATATCCGCGAAGATCGGTCCCTTTTTGAAGTGGAAGCCACCGGTCGCGGGCTCGTAGACATTGACGCCGGTGATATCGGAAGGCATGAGATCCGGGGTGAACTGAACGCGGGAGAAGGAGAGCTCGAGCGCCGAGGCCAAACAACGGGCGGCAAGGGTTTTGGCCACGCCGGGCACACCCTCTAACAGCACATGGCCTCCCGCGGCAAAGGCCGTCAACAACTGCTCGATTTCCTCGTTTTGGCCGCTGATGATCCGAGCCACCTGGCCCTTGACCTCTTCGATCAGGCTCGGGGTTGGCGGTGGCGCGCTCTCAGTTTCCCGCGTCCGCTCAGGTTGGAATTCGTTCATAATCATGCTCCTCTAGAATTTGGCCCGACAAGCGTGCGGCCTCCAGGAGCTCCGCCTCGCTCAACGGCCGCCGCTCCCCCTCGCGGTGAAGGGTCCGGTAACGCGCTACCGACTCCGGGGGCCGGCCCTGGCCTTCCCCTCTCATTTGCAAAAGCGTCTGAAAACGGTGGTTTTCTTCCAAGCGCCGCAAAAGGTGCCGGTGCAGAATTTTGCGGGCAAGATCCCGCGCGCGGGAAGCCTGAAACAACCCGCTCAATGCGCCGATCAACTCATCCGGGTTTTGGCGCATCGGAGGTTTCGGCTCGATGAGCGCGCCGAATCTCCGCCAGGGACCCGCCATCAAAAGCAACCCCGCCAGCAGCAGTTGTAGCGCGGCCACCCCCCAGCGGGAAAAAAGAAACTCAAAGATCAGTGCGGTCAAACCCCGCTGACGGGAAAAACCCTGGTGGAACTCGTCGAAAAGCACGGCTCCCTTCCATTCGGCGCAGGCCCGCACCAGCAGGGCTCCCGCCATGCCTTCGCCCAACCTTTCGTTGGACCAGATGTTCCCATCGGGCACGACCAACACGCGCCCCGAGCCCAACCTTTTCATGCCGACCAGGGTTTGGCCGTCTACCGCGAGATAGGGCTCCGGGCACTCGGCGAACCGGCCCGCGACCATCCCGGCCTCCAGCAAGGATCCCGGGCTCCTCATTTCGGCTGCGACAACCTCGCTCCCATCCTCCGTTTCAGTCTCAACAGCGGCTTCGGAACCGCCCCCAACCGGGGAAGCCTCATCAAAAACAAAACCCATTGGCGCCAGAAAACCTTCTTCATCCCGGTCTATCTCCTCGGCCTCCCCGGAAAATGCGCCTCGGGTCCGCGTTTTTTTCACGGGCCAGTCCTCGTCAAGGGCCAAGATCAACTGCCCCCCGCGCGCTACCCAGGCCTCGATGGCCCGCGCTTCGGGCTCAGCCAGGGAAAGAAAGGGCCGCGCCACGATCAGCGTGGCGACGGTATCGGGATCGTTGTGGAACTGAAAAGGCCGGGTGAGCCGGCCCGTTTGGGGAAGGAAATGAGCTACCAGCAAATAGGCCGCCTTCATGCCATTCCCATCGCTGAAAAAACTGCTGGCTCTCCGGTTGCGCGGATCGGTTTTTCGCACGCCCGAGCCGGCGCCCAGGAGAATGCTGATCAGGGTAATCAACAGAATGCTGACCCCGATGACGATCAGGGCTCTACGCGGGACTTGCGCTGATTGTTTTCCCTGGTTCATGCTTCTGCTTTCACCTTTTCCACCCCCTCCAAGAGCTCCGGCAATCGGGCGAGATCCTTGTCGCGATGGGCGTAGATCAAATGTTCGTAGAGCTCGGAGAGCTCTTGCAATAGAGAAAAATTAGGATGATCGGGGGCGCACTCTTCCAAATAGTCGTTGTTGGTTTTCCAGCGGGCGAAGGAAATCGCGGATTTGTGGCACAAAATACTCAACAACAGCCTGTGGGCGAACCAGACCGCGCGGGAGGCGTCGCCATCGGCAAGAGCGGTGCGCGCACGGGCCAGCGCATCCTCCCAATTTTCGGCCCTGCCCTCCAGCATGCTGTAGGCGCCGGCGGGGTCCGGGGCGCGCCCGGACCCGGCGAGGTTGAGCCGGCCAACCTCGGTCACCACCGTGTACAGGATATGCGCGATCAGGGCTACCAGAAGCAGGACCAGCACGACCACGAGCAGACGCGAGGCCCCTGGAGAAGCCTGGCTCCAATTGCCCAGCGCCTCAACCCAGTCCCACCACAAATCCCACAACGCTTGCAGAAAATGGTCGGGATCGCGCGCCATCTCCCGGAATTCGGCT
>JBGTRP010000218.1:0-9440 GCA_041940685.1 Acanthopleuribacteraceae bacterium | reverse complement strand
GCATTTCCCTGCCGCGCGAGATCGTCAATTCCACCTCGCTGCTGGTGATGATCGCCTACCTGGCCTCCACCGACGCCATCGTGCGCGTCGAGCTGAGCGCGATCTGCGGTTCGGATCTTCACGTGTACCACGGACGCGAGACCGGCTTGGATCCAGGAACGGTCCTGGGCCACGAATTTCTGGGAGAGGTTGTCGCCCTGGGCGAAAAAGTCGATGGATTGCGGTTGGGCGACCGTGTGGTCAGTCCCTTCACCACCAACTGCGGCCACTGTTTTTATTGCCGCTCGGGCCTGACCTGCCGCTGCGAAAAGGGCCAACTCTTCGGCTGGGTAGAAGGCGGAAGGGGTCTCCAAGGGGCGCAGGCCGAGTACGTTCGCGTGCCCTTTGCCGATGCCGTATTGATGCGGCTTCCGGAAGAAGCGGTTGCCGAGGAAGCCCTGTTGCTGGGCGACATCCTCACCACCGGATATTTTTGCGCCCATAATGCGGCTCTCGCGCCGGGCGCCGTATACGCGGTGCTCGGTTGTGGTCCGGTAGGGTTAATGGCCATAATTGGCGCGCATGAGTTGGGCGCGGCGCGAATTTTCGCGGTAGATGCGATCCCCGAGCGGCTGGAAAAAGCCCGGGCTCTGGGAGCGGTCCCCATCCATTTCCAAAATGAGGACCCGCGTGAGGTTCTGCTCGAGGCCAACCAGGGACGGGGCGCGGATGCCGTGTTAGAGGCTGTCGGTAATGCTTCCGCCCAACGTCTGGCCATGGACCTGGTTCGGCCCGGGGGCGTGGTCTCGGTAGCGGGCGTTCACCATGCCGATCACTTTGCCTTTTCCCCGGGCGAAGCCTATGACAAGAATTTGACCTACAAGGTGGGGCGCAGTCCCGCGCGCTTCTACATGGACCAATTGCTGCCGCTCATCTTGCAACGCAAATACGACCTGGGCTCCATCATCTCGCACCGTTTGCCGCTTTCCCAGGGCGTCCGCGGCTACCACATCTTCGCGGGCAGGTTGGAGCAATGCACCAAGGTAATCCTGCAACCCTAACCTCGGGGGGCAAACCATCCCATGTCCTCTTTTCTAGTTCCCTGATGCCGCGCGCTTTTTCTATCGGGTAACCGCTATACTAAAGCCATGGCGAAACGGCGATCCATCGAGGTGAAATGCCAGTGCGGCGCCCCCTTGGCCCGCTATAAAAAAGGCGGCAAGGGCCGGCTGCGCAAGATGTTCTTCGACCGCATCGCGGTGGATTACGCGGGCTGTTTTCTCACCGATCCCCCTCTCGAATTGGATCGCGACATCCTTTGCCCGGAATGTGGCAAGCGCGTGGCCACGGTGCGGGTCGTCAGCGGCAAATACGCGGCGAAAATGAACCAGGGCGCCATTCAGCCAATCTAAGGCAAGCGGCCGGCTTCACGCGAAAGAACCCTAATTGACAGGCGCAACCTCCGGTGATGGGGATCATTGTGAGCGGGATTCCCAGGCCCTATCCTGAAATGTAGCAGTTCCAAACCGCGAGAAAAATGGAGGCGCATGTGCGGTTCTTGTTCATTTTAGTGGGATGCCTTTCCTGGCTGAGTATTTTTGGTCAGGGCTCCCAATTCGCGCTGCGCTTTTACGGCACGGGCGTCGGCCCTCCCGGTCAACAAGACCGGGCGCTCTTTCCCGTGGATGACAACCAGCCCGGGCCCATGGGCAACACGCCTATCGACATCGGCGCGGGCGATTTCACCATCGAGCTTTGGCTGCGGGGCCTACTCGCGGATAACGACACGCCTCATAACGGCGGCGGCGTAGAGACATTCGACTTCAACTGGATCTACGGCAATATCTTATTGGACCGCGATATTTGGTGCGGCAGCGAACGCAAGTACGGAATCAGCCTCGCCGGGGGGCTGGTGCGTTTCGGAACCGCGGGCGGGGACCTGCCTCCCATTGACAGCAGCCACACCATGGAGGGAAACGCCCAGGTCCTGAACGGTCAGTGGCACCACATCGCGCTGGTGCGCGACGCCTCCAGCGGGACAAAGTATATTTACGTGGATGGGGCGCTGGACTTTGCCAGCTCGCCCGGGGTCTCCACCACCGACCTGAGCTACCCGGACGAGGGGGTGCCCGTCACCCCCGGACAATGTTCGCCGGGGCAATTGACGCCCTATGGCTGGTACCTTGTGCTGGCCGCGGAAAAACACGATGCCGGTCCGGAATTCCCTTCTTTTAACGGCTACGTGGATGAGTTGCGCATTTGGAGCATCGCCAGGAGCGCGAGTGAAATTGCCGAAAGTTTTTTCTTGATCGTGCCTCCCGATACGCCGGGTCTTTTGGCCTCCTACCGCTTTGAGGAAGGCATGGGCGCGATATTATCGGACAGCGGGCAACAAAATTCGCCCAATGGAGATCTAATCGCGGGAACCTCGGGCAACGGCGAGTGGGTGGCCTTCGCGGACGATCCGGCCAATACCGCGCCCGTGATGGACCCGGGCGCCTGCGTGACCCTATCCCAATTGCTAATGGCCGTCGCCCAATGGGATTTGAGCATGGATGTCCGGGACCTCGCCGCGCTGGTCAATGGCCGCTGCCCCTTCTAAGGCTCGCGCATCAGTCCGTTCCATCCGGCTCCCAAAATAGGTGGCCTTGCCGAAACCAAGCGGATGATCCGTGACTTTCGCTCCTGCTGGTCTCCCCCCGGGCCGCCGGCGCGACTCATTCCCGTACTGTTTTGTACGCAACGCCTCGCCGCCGGGGACCTCTCCCGGAGACTCCGCTCATTCCACCCCTTGCACGCAACAAGACTACCCCGCGAATAGGGCGGTCGGCTCAGCTCAGGGTTTCGCCAGGCTCCAACTCCAGAATTTGGACGGCCATGCCCTCGGTCAGTTCGCGCAGCTTCGCGGGCGTGCCGGTGAGCAAGGGGAAGGTGCCGAAATGCATGGGCACCACCATGGGCGCGTTCAACAGCTCGATGGCCAGGCGCGCCTCGCGGGGACCCATGGTAAAACGATCGCCTACCGGCAGTAGGGCGAGGTCCGGCTTGTAAAGTGAGGCAATAATCTCCATATCCCCAAAGACATTGGTGTCCCCCGCGTGATAGACGCGAAAACCATTGGCAAAGGTCATCACGTATCCCACGGCCTCGCCACCGTATACAATCGAGCCATCGTCCTCGGTGATGCCGCAGCTATGGTCGGCATGCACCATGGTCACATCGACGCCTTGCATGGGAAGCGTGCCGCCCTTGTTCATGCCGTTGAGGTTGCCGACGCCTTTGCCGCCCAACCACTCGCAGGTCTCGAAAATTCCCACGACCTGCGGCTCATGTTGTTTGCCGAGCCCTACCGCATCGGCAATGTGATCGAAATGACCGTGGGTGATCAGCATCATGTCAATTTTATCGAAGGACTTGAGATGTTGCGGTGTGGCGGGGTTGTTGAGGACCCAAGGATCGATGAGAATTTTGAGGTCTTGGAACTCGATCAGGAATGAGGCATGACCGAGCCAGGTCAAGCGCAGACCATTGTTCAGCTTCCCTTCCATACATGGCTCCTTTTTTCACGAATTGGTGCTTGGGAGCTTCATTATAAACCGGAAAACCTGGAAGACCGGAAGCATCTTCGCGCGGCAGGGGAAGCGGCGCTCAAGGGGCCCCCAAATCCAAGGCCAGGATCGTTTTTTGATCACGAGCGTACAGAATGCGGTCCACGAGCGTGGGCACCGTGCGGCTGACGGGTTCGAGGATCTTGGCCTCGGCCAGGATTTCCGCTTTTTGGGTTGAGACCTTCAACAGGCTGAGCTTGCCGTCCCCGCCAAGGAAAATCATTTTACCGTCCGCGAAGAGGGCGCTGCCCGTATCCAGGCCTCGTTGCCGCCATTGGATTTCGCCATCGGCAAACCGAATCCCCGCCAGGTAGGTGACGCTGTCCCCTATCGCGGCATAGATATGGTCTTCCAGATGGAGGGCGTTCCAATAGTGAATTTTAATTTTGGGGTTGAACCAGGCTTGCGTCACGCTGGTTTTACCGCCCGTTTGAGTAAGCCGCAAGGCCCGCGTGCCCGCTTCCATTTGCGAGGCCACCCAAAGCAGGTTGTCCTTGCCCCAAATGGCCATGGACGCGTTGTTTTTGTATTGGTTGACCACGGGGTAGCGCCAGGCGACATGGCCCTCTCCCGCCACGATTCCGATCACCTCATCGGCCGAGAAAAAGACGATTTGATCCTGACCATCCACCTCGATGAGAATGGGCGCGGCATAACTGATGTCCAATGGCGGGCTCCGCCAAACCACCCTCCCGTCCTCGGGTGAAAGCGCCAATACGCCATGCGCCTCGCCGCCCGCGAGGGTGACGATGTTGCCCTTGTAAACCAATGGACTGACGGAATAACCGAAATCCAGCACGACGCCCTGGTGATCTTGAATCAAATCGAGCGACCAAATCAGCTTGCCGGTCTCCAATTGCAGGCAGGAAACCACCCCGGTGTAACCCGCGGTGACCAACCTGTCTCCCAGAATCAGCGGCGTGGCGTTAGGGCCCTTCCCGAATTGCACCTGATTCTTGGCATAGGTCTTGGCCATGTAGCGGTGTTCCCATAGGGTTTTGCCGCTTTTAGCCTCCATGGCGATCACCACGTCTTCTTCCCCGTCCCGATACATGGTGAACAGGCGCGAGCCATCGCTCACGATTGCTGAATAGCCACCGCCTAGCGGGCGCCGCCACAACTCCTGGGGTCCCTTTTCAGGCCAGTTTTCGGCCAGTTTTCCGCTATTCACCACAAAGTTACGATCGCGTCCTCCCCATTGCGGCCAACTGTAATCCGCGCTCCAGGCGATGGGGCTCAGGCATATCCCCAGGAGCAGGAGCGGAAGCCCGCGTGAAGTCAGGATGAAGGGGCGGAAATAGGTTGTTGAAATCATGAACAAAAATCCTCCACGACCACAAGGGGAGCGACCCCAATGGCGATGCTGATGGTAATGTGAAAACCGCGGCCGGCCGGGTTGTCGGATACAGCGGCATAGAAACATGTTGGTAAGATTCGAGTGTTCGGGGCGAAAGGATTCAAATAAGGCAAAAAAACCTCATCTCCACCCGCAATCATAACTGTTTCCAACCCGAATCATAAAGGCTCACGAGTGGGAAGACCTCCCAAGAGCCTGCTACCGGGGGATGTGAGCCCGATCATTTCTTAAACGATGCGGGCAGGCCTAGAGTACATTCATCGGGTAGCGCCATTGTAAATGGAGGGGAGGTAGCGATGAAAACCAGCTTGGTGAAAGCCTGCTCCGCCTTTCTTTTGGGATGCGCGCTGCTCTCCGCGCTCGCGGGGCCGGGCGCCTTCTACGTGGCGACCGACGGCGATAACGGCAATGACGGTTCCTCCGCCATGCCCTGGGCCACCATCGAGTTCGCGCTGACTCAGGTTCCAGACGGCAGCACCATCCTGGTTCGGCCCGGCGACTATTTCGGCAGGATTCGGTTAGAGGGCCAATTCACCCAGGGCGTCGTGGTTCGCTCGGAATTGCCCTACCGGGCGCGCCTGCGCAATACGGGGCGCGTCATTACCTGCTTTCAGGGCATTGGCATCACGCTGGAGGGGTTCGACATCGCCCATGACGGCAGCACCACGCAAGCTCTGGTGATTCAGATTCAAGACCTGATCGGCGATCCGGGCGGGGCCGAGGCCACCAGCAACATCGTGATCCGCAACAACATCATCCACGACAGTTATGACAATGACCTGCTGAAGATCAACAACGGCGCCCGCGATATTTTGGTGGAAGGCAATGTGTTTTACAACCAATCGGGCTCGGACGAGCACATGGACCTTAACGGCGTGGTGAACCTGATCGTGAGGGACAACATCCTGTTCAACGACTTCGCGGGCAGTGGCCGGCCCAACAACAACGACACCAGCGGATTTATTGTCATCAAGAACTCCGGAGGTCTGCCGCTGAATGAGCAATTCGTGGTGGAACGCAATATCTTCCTCAATTGGGAGGGTTCTACCGGCAGCAATTTCGTGCTCATCGGCGAGGATGGCCAACCCTTTTTCGAGGCGCGCGACGTGTTGGTGCAGAACAACCTGATGTTGGGCAACAGCGCCAACGTGATGCGCGCGGCGTTCGGCGTCAAAGGCGGGCGGGAGGTAACCTTTCGCAACAACACCATCTCCGGCGATCTGCCGGCATTGGCCTTTGCCATGCGGCTAAACACGGAGGGCGCCAATCCCCCCAACGAGGACATTGCTTTTTACAACAATATCTGGAGCGATCCCAGCGGCAGCATGGGCGCCACGGGCGCGGGGCAAACCAATGATTTCAGCGATACGCCCCCGGGAGAAACCACCAGCTTTGCGCTGGACAACAACCTCTACTGGAACGGACCCAATCCCCTACCCTTCGACGCCAGCGAGCTCGTCAACATCAGCGACGACCTCAACCGTCTGGAGGCGGACCCGCAATTGCCCGCGGCCACGGGCGTCACCCTGCCGCGCTGGGACCCGGTGGCCACCGCCTTCCTCAGCGGCAGCGCCAGCATTCGCGAGGAGTTCGAACGGTTGGTCAACGCCTATGCCGCGCTGGGGGCGGGTAGCGCCGCGGTGGATAACGCCGATCTCTCGCGGTCACCGGCGCTGGATATCCTGGGGAACCCGCGCGGCAACGCCCCGGACCTGGGCGCCTGGGAATCCAACCCTTGTCTGCTCACCGCGGATCTGGACGGCGACCTGGATGTAGACGAGGACGACCTCCTGCTGATGGCGGCGTCCTGGCCAGGCCAAGCGGTTTTCCCTTTCGACCAGGATGGCGACGGAAAGGTGAGCCTGATCGACCTCGTCATATTACTCGCCCAATTCGGTTCTTGCCTCTCCCCGGCCCAGATCGTTCCGTAAATGATTCCGCCGGGATTCAACCGGCCTCAAACCCGGCGGTCTCAAACCTGCCCCAACCGAACGATCGGCATTCTCAGACCAATCCAGGGGTTCGATCACGCGGTTAAGGCGCCTCCTCGGTGGATTGGCCCCGGTCCAAGTAGGCAAAAATTGCTTCCAGAGCGGGGTCACGACCCTCTCGGTATGCGGCCATCGTGGGTTCAGCCACCAGATGGGGCGCCACCCAGAGTCGGGCATCATCGGAGAGGCTGTCCTGCCAGGTGCGGCTTGAGGCGGTGACGGTCAAACCGCTGTAGGGCAATCGGATTTGATTGGTTTCCCCCACGAAGTTGGGCCTGGAAGAGGGCGGCTCGCCCACGAACAGGGTCCGGGTATGGGCATCGAGCCGGTTGGTGAGGTTGACCGCCGCTGAAAAGGTATTGCGGCCGGTGATGGTAAACAATTTTCCGGTTTGGTTGATCTGATCATTGCGGATAATGCCGTAAATCAGCGGCCAATTGAGGAAGTTGTTGCCGCCGCTATTGTGGCGAATATCGAGAATCAGGCCCGTTGCGCCCTTTTCCTCGATAAAAGCGAACAGCTCCTCGGTGAATGCGGCAACCGTCTGATCGGGTTTGTTCAGCATTTGGTTGATTTGACAATAGACCAAGTTGCGCTCGGGCAAATGGCGGCGCCAAAAGGTTTCATCCGTTTTTTGCAGGTAGATGGGGCGCGCGTCCCCCGAGGGTTGAGCGTCCCGCCAACCATTTGGCAACACCCACTTGGAACGAAAGCTCGGATCCGCGGGAGAGGCCTTGATAAAACGCCGCGTTTCACGGCCGTCATCGTTGACGACCGCGATTTCCACGCCGCCCACGTCCTTGGCAATATCCAGGGCGTGTAGGATTTCGGAAACCGCGAGGTAACCCGGGCCGATCCATTTATGGCCCATGGGATTGTCGGTGGAGGTGATGGCCTCGATGCGTTTGAGCGCTTCTTGGGGGGAAACCCCACCCACAGAAACCACGCGCTTGCCCACCAAATCCGCATACTCCGCGTCCGCGGAGGTCACGTACAAACCCTCCCGAAACAGGTAGAAGCGCAGGGGCAACCGGTGAAGGGCGCGCTGCCCATGCCGAGGCGGAAACACGAGCGTATGGCCGTCGCCAACTAGCGCCGTGAGCCGCATGATCTCCACGATCACCTGATGATCTTCCAGGTCAGGTATTTTCGCCGCGAGCGCATCCACCGCCTCACGCCAAGCGTCCCGGCTCACTTTGCGGTAAAGGTCCACATGCGTTTGCTCCATGCGCCGCGTGAGGAACTCCAAATCCCTGCGCCATCCCTCGTCCCGGGATTCGGATTGCTTGGCCTCGGGACGGAACCGTGCGCGGTAGGCATCGCTTTGTCGAATCCGGTTGAAATCGGAATCATCGGCAACGCGCCCCTCGATGCCGGAAAAGCCGGCTTCGGCGGCCTTGTCCAACCACACCAGGGCTTCATCCGCCTTGCCCTGTAAGGCGTAACAACACGCGATATTGTAAGCGCTCGCGGGAACCCAGCGACCCAGGCCAATCGCCTTTTTCAGGCCCTCGATAGCTCGGTCGTAATCCTTCTGATGGTAATGGCACATGGCCATACGGTAGAAGAAATAGCCGTTGTAGGGGTTCTCCTCGCACAAACGCTGGAAAGCCTCGCCGGCCCTGGCGTATTGGGCTTCTCGGAATAACCGGTCCGCCTCGTCGAAATAGACGCGGTCGCCCCCGACGGCCGGCGCCAAGACCGCGAACCAGATACAGGCCCAAAAGCCCGCCCGCTTGAAGCTCCCACAAGCCAAATTCCCTGCATTGGACATCCTCATTTCGCCCCTCCTTTACATTCCTTTGCCGAGGGAAAAAGCAAGCCAGGGGCCAGTTTGACAATATGGCGGCCTACCGTTGGAAGATCAGCTCGTTGCGAGGCTCTCGCACTCATCCGAAAAGCTTTGTGGCCCAGGCGATTTCCCTGACAGGGCATTGGGATCTCGGAAAGGCGCATCCCATCGGTTCATTGGAAAAGCGAAGTCGCGCCCATGCCGGCCCCAAGCATTTTGTCCGGCCCCGGCCGGACAGATGTCCGGAGAATGTCCGTGCGAGGCGGACAATCGGTTCAGGGAAAGGCCGCATCCTTATTCCGCGGCATGGAATCGCGGAAACCATGGTAGGGGTTTCGCGCTACCTCAATCCCCTAGCGGCCCCACGCAACAAGCTTCAGGCTTCAAGCCAAAAATTGGATTTACTTTCTCCCCGCTCGCGGCTGGTATCTTGACACTTGCAACTGTAGCCTTGGCGTTTGAAAAACACCACACAATTAGAGCTTCTGACCGCCAAGGCGACCAGAGGAGAAACAAGAAAATTTCCGACCCCCCAACCGCTGACAAAGGTCATGATCTTGCACATCTCGCCGCTTGCCGCTTGCCGCTTGCCGCTTGCCGCTTGCCGCTTGAACAGGATCTCGCTTTTTCCCTAAGTTTTCAAAAAAACATTTGGGTCGTCAATTTCCGAATGCGGTACGGACGCGGGCTTTCCTGACAAAAAACTCATATTT
>JBGTRP010000217.1:0-9487 GCA_041940685.1 Acanthopleuribacteraceae bacterium | reverse complement strand
CGAATTTTTTTCGGTCCCTTTTTTTCATTTTTTCTAAATTAATTCAAAAAATGAGACCCCCCCCCCCCCCCCTGTTGCAGATTTGGGAGAAACAAATGGGGATTCTTAATATTATATGCCCTGAAATGAAAAATCCCCGCACCGGGAGGTCCGGCGCGGGGACGCGAAATATTGATGGTGAGAAATTCCTTACTGGGTGCTATCGAAAGTGGCGGTACAGGTCTTGTCGCTGTCCACGGTGATGAAGGTTGAAAACCCGGTGCCGGAACAATCGCCGCCCCAGGCGACGAATTGCGAACCGCCATCCGGCCTTCCCAGTAGGGTGAGGCCGATACCCGCCTCAAATTCCAGGCTGCAGTCGTCGACACAGAACAAGCCGACCGGATTGCTGGTCACGGTGCCGCCGCCGGTGCCGAGCACAATCACCCGCACGGTGTGGGTTTCGGGCGGGGGCGGCGCGAGTTCGAAGGTGGCGATGCAGGTGGTGTCCTCCGCGCCGTTGAGCCGGCCGTCCAGGCAGTCCAAGGCGCCGCTCCACCCCGCGAAGACCGAGCCGTCGTTAGGCGTGGCCGTGAGCTCGATTCGCGTGAACTCGGGGAAGTCGGCGGAACAACGCGTGCCGCAATTAAGCCCCGAGGGCAAACTGGTCACGGTTCCGCTGCCCTCGCCCGCCTTTTCGATGGTGACCTTAATGGGATCGGGGGGCGGCGGGGCCAGGTTGAAAATGGCCTCGCAATTCTTGTTGCCGAATGGCGCCAATTGGCCGTCCAAGCAATCCGCATCTCCGGCCCATCCCGCGAAGACCGAGCCCGCGTCCGGAGTGGCTTCCAGGAAGATGGCCTCGGTAGTGGCAAAGGTGTTGACACAGATGTTGCCGCAGTTGAGACCCACGGGCAGCGAGGTTACCGTTCCGGTTCCGGTTCCGCTCTTGGTGATGCTTACGGTGACCGCGTTGGGGTTGACGATGATGTCGACGGTGCCTGTATCGCACAACACGGGGCTGCCGTTGTCGCAAACCTCGTAGACGAAGCTGTCGCTGAGAGATGAGCCGCCGTCATGGGTGTAAATGAAAGTACCGTCCGCGTTCAGGACCAAAGTCCCGTGGTCCGGGCCGCTGATCGGAGTAGTGGTAACCGTCAGCACATCGTCGGGGTTGGGGTCGGTATCGTTGGCCAGCAAACTGGTATGACCCGAGTCGAGGGTGGTGGCGATCCCGCCAATGTTGACCCGAATCAGGTCATCGCCCGCGATTGGCGGATCATTGGTGAAAGCGCTGTCCAGCGTCAATGTCGCGCCGTTTTGGACCAGGACATCGCGTCCCAGGAAAGCGCCCGTGGCATCCGTGTGATTGCGGATATGGAGGGTTCCATTGGGAGCGTAGAAGTTGGCGAATATCTCGTTCCCCGTGCCGATATCGACGGTCTCCGGCGTATCGCCCAGGGTTCCGCTGGCGCCGTTGCCGCCCTTCACATAGAAAACCGCCTCGGATGCGAGTACGCTGGCGCCGGGCGCCGGTCCGATATAGGAGTTGTTGCCCAAGGCGAAGCGTTTGGCGATGCGGACCTCGGTGGGTCCCTGGAACACGAGCTGGGTGTTGTTGGCGAAGGCCACATCGTTGAAGTTGTAGACGCCGCCGGTGAACACGACCGTTGCCCGGCTCCAGACCCTTAAGTCGCGGTAATCCCCGGGTGCGAGGACCAGCGATTTGTTGGGACGCACATTCACATCGTCCGCGCTGATAATATCGCTGGGCGGCGAGATGAAGATGGGTATGCTATCGAATACCGGTAAGGCGAGGGGCGTAATTTCGTTGCCGTTGATATTGCCGTTGCCCGTTAGGTCGTTATAGTGAATGTCGCCGTTGACCGTGGTGTGGTTTTTGAAACGAATGCTGTCGGCCTTGACGGCGTAGCCCTCAGGCGTAACCACGTGATTGCCCAAGTCCAATTCGACATCCGGTCCCAGGGTGGGATCTACGCTCGCCTCGTTGGCCACCACATCGCCGCTGATGACTTCCACATGCTCCTTCAAAGCGATGCTGTTCAGGGCAAAAACCACGGCGCTTTCAAAGCCTCCGGTGGACCCGCCGCGCACGGGCCAAACCACCACGCTATCCTCCGCGTTGGCGTCGCCATCCTTGGATTCCCCGGAGCCGCCCGGGCCTGCTTTCGCGTGCGCGAGGCGTCCCTCATGACCAGACCGTTCGCTCGACTTAGCGCCTTGCATGTAACCGCGGACCTTATCCAGACGGAGATCGTTTTGAGCGAAGATGTAGGTGAGTTCCCTCCGGGTAGGCAAGCGCCAATCCGTGAATCCGAAATTTTCAATTTCCCCGGCATTGAGGGCCTCAATAACCGTCAAAGCCTCGCTCCGGGGCATGACCATGTCCCTCACGAGCCCCGATGATACGATATGGTTTCCATCGGCAACCCACATGAGTCCCGTCGCCCTGTCGGCAGATACTCCTTCTTCCAATTGGGCCACCGGACCCCGGCCGAGGGCTAAAATGCTTACGGACAGCAATAGAACCAATAGGCAATGTCCCCGAAACATGAATTACGCTCCTTAAACTCGAATCTTACTTCCTTCCCATAAATGAAATTAAGCGATCAACGGGTAGGTTGGACTTGGCATTCCGGATTCTTTCGGACACCTCTGCTGTTTCCTTCCGCAACCTGAAATGGAAAAACGTTCAAAGGAGAATGAAGCCCTTGAAAATGAATCGGCGTCAAAAAGTCTGCTTTTGGTTAAGCGAAATTGCTATGAGTGCTCTTCCTTTAGCTTCGTTTTTCCCATCTGTAGCGCAAACCAAGTAAATATTAATAAAAGCAACTGAAGCAAGCCCAAGCCTTTAGGGTTTCAGTGCCACATTCAATGTTTGCGCGGCGCGCTCCTGAGAGCGCAACTTATCAGTTCTACTGTGACAAGCGTCACAATTATATGTCCGCTTCCCCAGGAGGTCAAGTGGGAAGCGCCGGTTAGGGTTGGGATAGGTCAAGGCCCCCGAGTGAGGCCTTGGCCGATTGGTGATTGCCGGGCCGCGTGGAGTTGCGATCGGCGCGAAAGGAGGAAGAAAGCGCTCCGCCTCGACGGAGCGCCAGATTTTGGATGGAATACGGAACTAGTTGCTGTCGAAAGTAGCGGTGCAGGTCTTGTCGCTGTCTACCGTGATGAACGTGGAAAAACCCGTACCGGAACAATCGCCGCCCCAGGTGACGAATTGCGAACCGCCATCGGGCCTACCCAGGAGGGTGAGGCCGATACCCGCCTCGAAGGCAAGGCTGCAGTCGCTGCTGCAGAAAAGGCCGACCGGGTTGCTGGAGACCGTGCCGCCGCCGGTGCCCTGAACAATGACGCGCACCGTATGGGTTTCGGGAGGCGGCGGCTCCGAATCGAAGGTCGCAATACAGGTGGTGTCCTCGGTGCCGTTCAGGAAACCGTCCAAACAGTCAAGAGCGCCGCTCCATCCGGCAAAGACAGATCCATCGTCGGGAAATACCTCCAGGCTCACGCGCGTGAACTCGGGAAACTCTGCGGAACAAGTCGTCCCGCAGGCGATTCCGCCGGGCGAGCTGAATATTTGGCCATTGCCTTCGCCGGCTTTTTGCACGGTGACCGTGATGTTTTCCGGTGGAGGCGGCGCCAAATTGAAGATGGCAGTGCAATTTTTATCGCCGAAGGGCGACAATTGCCCGTCGATACAATCTTCATCGCCGGTCCAGCCCGCGAAGACCGAACCCTCGTCCGGGTTGGCCTCCAGGAAAATGGGGCTGCTTGTGGCGAAGGTGTTGACGCAAATGTTGCCGCAGTTGAGGCCTACCGGCAGGGAGGTGACCGTTCCACCGCCATCTCCGGACTTGGTAATGGTGACCGTCACCGCATTGGGGTTGATGGCAATGTTGACGGTGGCCGTGTCGCAGAGCATGGGGTTGCCGTCGTCACAAACCTCGTAGGTGAAGCTATCGGTGGTGCTGGCGCCGCCATCGTGGGTATAGACAAAGGTGCCGTCCGCGTTCAGGACGAGCGTGCCGTGCTCGGGTTCGCTGAGGGGCGGCAGGGTGACGGTCAAATCGTCGCCGTCGTTGGGGTCGTCGTCGTTGTCGAGCAGGCTGTCGTCACCCGAATCCGTGGTGGTGGCGATCCCGCCGATGTTTACCGCAATCGAATCGTCCTGCGCTTCCGGGGGTTGGTTGTTGAAGGCGCTGTTCAGCGTTACTTCCACCCCCGGGCCCAGCAAAACGTCCCGTGCCAAAAAGGCGCCGATCGCCACCGTGTTTTGCCGCAAATGGAGGGTTCCGTTGGGAACGTAGAAGTTGGCGTAGGCTTCCGCGCTAAGCCCGACCTTGGCGGCTTTGGGCGTCGCGCCCAGGTTGCCGTTGTTGCCGTTGATTCCCGCGATATAGAAAATGATCTCCGTGGGGGGCGCGAAAAATCCCGCGGCGGCTCCGATATAGGAGTTTTGATCCGCCGAGAATTTTCCGGAGACGCGGATCTCGCTTGGCCCCTCGAACTCCATGCGAGTCGCGTTGCCGAAATCGATTTCCGTAAAAGTATAGGCGCCGCCGGTAAACCGCACCACGCTGTTTTGATTGACATCGATGACCCCGTAATCGCCCGGTTCCAACTCGAGAAAACCGCCCTGCGCGACGAAAATATCGTCTACCTCGCCAACCTCGCCGCCCACGGTTTGAAACGAGGGCAGCAGGTCGAAGATTGGTAGAGCCAGGCCGGGAAACTCGGCGCCCGTGATGGTTCCATTATTGACCAGCTCGTTGTAATGCACATCGCTGGCCACCGTCGCGTTGGTCTTGATCTTGATGCTATCCGCCTTCACATCGTAGCCGGCGGGCGTATCCACCCTTTGGCCGATGGTCAGCTCCATGCCGGAGGCCAGGAACGGGCCCTCGCTGAAATCGTTAACCACCACATCGCCGCTGATCACATTGGCGTTTTCCTTTAACTGAATGCTATTGGTGGCGAACAGCACGACATTGCCAAACTCCGCGGCAATGCCGGAACCGCGAATGGGCCACACGACCACGGTTCCGCCATCGTCGGCGGCCGTCGGCGCTTCCTTGGTTTCACCTGAGGCGGCGGGACCCGCTTTTGAGACGCGGTTCTCCACGCCCAGGCCTTCCCGGTTCCAATAGCCCCTTGCCTTGTCCAGGCTGACGCCCTCTCGGTCGAGGATAAATTTCATTTCGCGCTTGGTGGGCAGGCGCCAGTCGTGATAACCAAAATTATCCGCATCACCCGCGTTCAATCTCGCCAAAACCCGCAAGGCATCCGCCCTGGGTAAGATGACGTCATGGCTCACTCCGGTTCGCACAACGTAATTCCCGTCCGCGATCCACATCAACCCCTTCTCTCTGTCCTCAATGATTTCCGGATGCGATTGTCCCGATGGCTTTTGGCCGAAAACAAGCGTTGAAAGTGAAAAAAAAACGAAACAGTGCCAGAGTCCCCTTAACATGTGCCTCTCCTTCGTGATGGGCGTGTATCCTTTCATGGAAAATGAAAGGACCGTAATCTGATGGATGATGGTTTCAGCCGTCCCACAACGGGCCGCAGGATTGGGTTTCCTTGGGAGCTTTCCCTCCGCCACTTGGGCGAAGGAGCAATCCCATACATCCGACAGGAGATCCGGGGTCTTGAATCTACAAATATCGTGAATAAGGAAGTGATTACTTTTTGGTGGTTGCCGATCCACCTTTCTTGTAAACCGCTTTTCCCCGAATGGTATGTGAGAGTCCGGCGAAATCCATTTGCCAACCAAATCCGCCATTGGCATGACGGAGGGCGCATAGAATCACCACAAAAGAACTTACCGGCGAAGCGCCGACCTTCAAAGATCTTCCGTGGTTTGGATGAACATTATATGCAAGCGCCTTGTGGGGGTCAAGCCCGAGGCGGTGAAAACAGGCGATTTGCGGCGCAAAACCGCGAATTCCGAATTTCGGGCATGGACCCATCGGTTTTTTGCCCATCGCGGTTTTTGAGTTTCTTGTAAACGGTTGGCCGATCCTGGACCTGTCCCGATGTGAAGGTCAAGTGAGACGTTCCCTATTTGGGCGTTTCCCACCGGGCGTCCCTGACCGGGGGTCCCTAACCGGGCATCCCTAACCGGGCGTCCCTCTAGCGATCTCAAGCATGCGGTCAGACCGGCGCGCCGCCCGCGACCAGCTTACTTTCAAAATAGGTCGTGTCAATGGTTGCCTCCGTAACGCCGTAGGAGTTGATCAAGCGGGTCCGGCTGCCGCAAAACCTCTTGAATTCCTCGTATTCCTTGACCGACCATGAATCCGATCCGGCCACGAGCAGGCGCATAAAGGCGAGATCCTGGCCGGTCTGATCGATATGTGCGATCAAACCTCTGAGGACCGCGGGTACAAATTCCGCGCAATCAACGGCCTGATCCACCATGAGGTTGTAAAGCTCCCGTGGACTCAGCAGGAAGTCCTTTGGGCAGATGACCAACCGGGCGCCCGAGCAGAGCGCGCGCACCATGTCCCCGGAAAACACGTCGAAAGCCATGTTGGCCATTTGCAGGTGGACGGATGCCTCCTCGCGCAGTTTGTAGGCTTTCTCCCAGGCAAGGTACGCATTGATCAGAGAATAATGGTGGATCATGACGCCCTTGGGTTTGCCCGTGGAACCGGAGGTGAAAATCACATAGGCCAGGTTTTCCGGCGCCATGGGTATCTTTGGGTTGGTGGCGTCCCTTTGTGCAATGAGGGGCCAGTCGCGGTCGAGCAGGACCAGGGGAATGCCGCTCTCGGGCAGACCGTCCGCCAGATTTTCTGTCGACACAATGAGTTTGGGCCTGACGTCGGAAAACATATGAGAGATGCGTTCCTTCGGCTGGGTATGATCCAGTGGCACATAAGCGCCTCCGGATTTGAGAATGCCGAGTATGCCGACCAACATCTCGATCGAGCGTTCGATATAGATCCCCACCATGGATTCCTGCCCTACGCCCTTGCTCCGGAGATGGTGCGCCAACTGATTGGCGCGCGCATTCAATGCGGCGTAACTGAGCTGCCCGTAAATCGAATCGGAGGGTCGAAAAGCCAGCGCAATGCGATCGGGCGTTTCCGCCACGCATTTCTCGATGAGGTGTTGGGTGGCGCTGTGGGGATTCGCATTCTTCTTGCCGTTGTTGAACACGTTCAAAAGCTGGTTTCTCTCATGAGCGGAGAGGATATCGAGCCTGGATACGGGCAGCTCCGGATTCGCGGTGATGTGTTCCAGCAGGGTTTGGAAGTGTTCGGCGATCCGCGCGATGCGGGTTCTCTTGAAAAGATCGGGGTTGTATTTGAAATAGGCGGTGCATTTATCCTTGAGATCCAGGATCTCCAGGGTAAGGTCGAACCCGCCGGTTTCATGAATGGCGTCCAATAGCTCGGCCTTGGCGTGACTTTCCGGTTCGTTGTTGTTTTCATCGCCGGACAGGAGTCCCTGATCCAGGTCCTGGATCCAGTTTTGGAATATGAACACCACTTGAAAAACCGGGGTTCTGTTTTTCTCCTGGTTGACCTTCAAACGATTGATCAACACGGGGAAGGGAAAGTCGCCATGGTCGAGCGCTTCCAAGACCGAATCCTGCATAGAAGAGAGAAAAGCGCGAAAGTCGGGGTTTCTGGAAAGATTTCCCCGCAGGGCGACCATGTTGACAAAATAGCCCATCAGGTTTTCGAACCGTGATTGGGAGCGTCCCGCGAGGGGCGTTCCCACCAAAATATCCTTTTGTTGACTGTAACGGTAAAGCAGCACCTCGAAAGCCGCCAGCAGCACGGTAAACAAGCTGGCGCGCTCGGCGCGGGCGAGCCGGGCGAGCCGGGCCATCAAGGGCCGTGGCAGCACCGCCGGAAGAACGTCGCCGGTAAAAGTCTGGGTCGCGGGTCTGGGGTAGTCAGTGGGCAGCGCCAGGGTCGGCAACTCGCCGGCCAGCTTATTCTTCCAATACGTCTCATGCTCCTTGCCCTCCTGGGAAGCCAGCATGCCCGCCTGCCAGGAAACAAAGTCAGAATATTTGGCTGTCAGGGCTGGGAATGTCGGTGTTTTTCCCGCTTGAAAAGCCGCCAGGGCGCCACTCAACTCGTTGATCAGAAGACCGTAGGAGATACCGTCAAAGACGATATGATGAACCACGATCAGCAGGATATGTTCCTCCCGAGAGCGCGAGAAAAGGTGAACTCGTATGAGGGGCCCCGCGCCCAGATCGAAAGGCTGGAAACCTACCTCATGAATGTAGCGGATTAGGTCATCGGGCTGGTGCGCCGAACAATCCTCATGGTGGAAAAAAGGAAGAATGGAATCCCGCGTGGCTTGCAGTGGTTCGGTTTCTCCCATCCGAAATGTGGTCCGCAGAATGGGGTGGCGTTGCACAACGTAATCCAACGCCTTGCGCCAGACATCGAGATCGATTTTACCGCGGATCGTCGTGGCGGAGGGCAGGTGGTAGGCATAGTTTTCGGGGTCCATTTGATGGATAAACCACAATGCCTTCTGCGATTCGGATAGCGGGTACTCCTCT
Organism: Acanthopleuribacteraceae bacterium; assembly: GCA_041940685.1. Classification (GTDB taxonomy): domain Bacteria; phylum Acidobacteriota; class Holophagae; order Acanthopleuribacterales; family Acanthopleuribacteraceae; genus JBGTRP01. Next base: position 951 of record JBGTRP010000217.1, on the reverse strand, counting down.
CCTTCAGGGTCGGTGACCTTCGCCTCCGGCGCCCCGCCTTCTTCCTCGTCTCCATAATGAGCGAGTAAGTATTGAACCAAGTCCTCGATGCTTGGATGCTCGAACGGCGCCCGAGAGGAAAGGCGAATCTCGTAACGCTCTTCCACCGCATTGATCAGCTTCTGTCCGGTTAGTGAATCAAATCCGTATTCTTCCAAATTTTTAGAAGGATCCAAGTCGCTTTCGTCAATTTTTAGCAGCCTCGCCACCACCTTTTGCAGCTCGGCGCTCAGATTGGCCCGGTCGGCTCGCGCGAATATCCGGCGGTGTTCGGCCGCGTTTCTGCCGGGTTTGGGCGCCTCGTGGCGGCCCGTGGGATCGCCGCCGATTTCCACCAGTACCCGCAAATCCGTGGCTTCCCGAGGGCTTGCATCCGGTGTTTTTACCTCGACCGCCTCGCCGCCCGGCTTGTTGAGCTCCTCCAACAGGGACAATGCCTCGCCGATGGAGATCTCCTGGTCGGCCACTTTTTGATAAATCTGTTCCTCGGTTAAGATCACGCTGGCGTCCTCGATTCACTGAAACGGTCATGGGCGCTCAAAGCCCTATCGGTCTTTTCCTGAAGCGTTTTATTTGAGTAAGTTCCCTTGCCCTGAATGGCAATGATGAATGGTAGCCGCGCTGAACGCGCCTGTTCCGCATACTTGGTAATCTTAAAGGAATCCCATTCCCCGTGGAACCGGATAGCGGTCCCTGTCGTGAAAAAATCACGTTTCTTCCCCTTGAAAATGTTTCTCTGGGTGATGGCGCTCAAGGCAATACCGCATCGCTGATTTCGACCGCCCTTTCTTTCCGTTTATCCCCGGCCCCCGCTTGTATTGCCAAGTGATGTTCCCAGGCTTCGGCGAGCCTAACCACATTTGGTTTCTTCAGAATGCTGTAATGATCTCCGTGCAGGCAGATGATGCGAAG
>JBGTRP010000216.1:0-9499 GCA_041940685.1 Acanthopleuribacteraceae bacterium | reverse complement strand
TTTGAAAACCAAAAAATGGAGGAGCGCGGCGTGGCAAAACTAACCAAATATATCGGACTCTCCCTGGGAGCCGACATCTGCTGGCCGATCTGTTACGAGGAAATCCTGCGGCGGCTGCAATTGAGCATCCCCCACGGTGGGGACCATCTGCAGTTCGAGGTGGAACGGGTGACCATCGAGCCCTTCGACCTGATGCGTTCCTGCAAGTACAGCATCGTGCTGGATCGCCTCACCCACTGGTACCACACCAGCCGCGAGTGGATCAAAAAGGCCATTATCCTCAACGACCTCTACGTGCTCAACAACCCCTGGGCCGTCCAGTCCATGGAAAAGCAGACCACCTACTGCGCCATGATGCGGCTAGGCCTGCCCATTCCCAAAACCTGGATGATCCCGCCCAAGAGCTACGAGCCTTCCAAGGATTTGGACTCCACGCTTTCCAGCTACGCGCGCCTGTTCGATTTGGGCGAAGTCGGCCGCGAGGTAGGCTATCCCCACTTCATGAAACCCTATGACGGCGGCGGCTGGGTGGGCGTGAGCCGCATCGAGAACGAACAGGATTTGCGCGACGCCTACGAGAAGAGCGGCAAGCTGGTCATGCACCTCCAGGCCGCCGTCGACCCCCACGACCGTTTCGTGCGCTGCATCGGCCTGGGCCCGCGCGTCCACGTGGTCAACTACGACCCCTCCGCGCCGCTGCACGCCCGCTACGTGGCCGGCCCACCCGAACTGAATGCGGCCGCGATCGCCAAGCTGCGCAAGATCACGCTCGTCATCAACAGCTTCTTCACCTGGGATTTCAACTCCTGCGAGTGCCTGCGCAAGGAGGGCGAGTGGTACCCCATCGACTACGCCAACCCCTGCCCCGACTCCCAGGTCACCTCGCTCAACTGGCACTTCCCCTGGCTGATCAAGGCCAACCTGCGCTGGTCCCTGTTCGTGGCCGCCACGGGCAGAAAAATGCGCAAAAACCTCAACTGGGAACCCTATTTCGAGATCGCCGACCGCGACCTCGGCTACGAGGAAAAGCTCGACCAGTACGCGGCCCTGGCCGAGGCCCACTTCGAGACCGAAAAATTCGAGGAGTTCTGCGCCCAACACCTGGGCCATCTCAACGAAGTCACCTGGGAATTTTTCGGCTCCGACATCGCCAAGGACGCGGTCAACCGCAAGGTCAAGGCGCTCTTCCCCGAACACGAAATCGACAAGTTCACCGACTACTTCTGGCAAAAAATCCAGGACTGGCGCAACTCCGACCAAACCGAGGAGTGAGACCCCAAGCCGATCTCATACCGCGCTTCAAACCAAAATAAAGACCCACCAAAGGTTTGGAAACACTTTCCAAAAGGAGACTTTCCAATGGGCAAAAAAGAGAAACCGGGAAAGGGTAAAGAAACCGCTTCCCTGGAAATTCAACTCGATGGCATTTCCTTTAGGCTCGATGCCGCGCTTCTGTTTCATTGCGATGGAACCGTTCTCGCCATCACCGGATGCGTCGCATTGATCGGATACAATGGGGATGGGGTTCCCGATCAGGTCCAGATCCGAGAATTGCCCGGAGGCAGGGTGTTGCACGATTTCCCCATCAACCCCGGGTTGGGGCGAGTCTTCGAACGGGCTCAGGACCACTGCTTGCGGGTCCAAATATTCTATTGCCGACCCAGGGACGAAGACGCGCCGAACCGAATCCTCAGGGTTTCAACCTTACCCGACAATGGCTCCTGCTGCCCCCGTGAGGACGAAGGGGACTGATGCCAAGGCCCTTCAAGTCCCCCTTTACCTTCGCCTTTCCTGAAGGGGACTTTTTGCCCATTCGCTTACAAATCATCCAAGGTCAGGGAAAAGACCAGATCCCAAGACCAAGGATGTCCCTGGACAAGTCCTGCCAGCGCGGGTCCTGGGTCGAAATAAGCGGAATTAAAGCTCAGCTTGGCCGGTTTCGCCTGCGCGGTAAAACCCAAATTGAATTCCCAACCCAGGTTATCGTCGGGTAAGTTCCCTCTGCTCCCTAGACGGTAATAGTGTGCGCCGAATTGAATGCTCGCAGCCGTCAAACTTTTTTCGAAATTGATTGCTTTTACCGCTTTGGTGATCCATTTGGAGAAGTTTCTCGTGTAGGTTAGACCGGCATAATCCTTATTGCTCAACCCCTTGCCGATCACCTCGGTATCCAAGGGGTGCTCGGCATCGGGGTTGTGCCGGTCCACCAAAACCCCGGCAATTTTAGACAAAAACAATCGATCCGGAGCAAAAGCCGCGGTTTCGCCTAAATAACTTTTATCTACCCGCTCGTCTCCACCACCGCTGCCATGCCCCAAGGTCAGGTTGACCAAATGATAGCGGTCTTTGACGATTCCCTTGCTCTTGTTCTTTAGATGAAGGCGGGCCCAGTTGAGTTTCAAGAGATAGGACTCGCCCTTGGCGTCCCGTTGATCATCCTCAAGGATATCCCGTTCGCTTCGGTAATAGGCCAGGCTGCCATTGAGAGAATGGTGGGCTTTGTCGGCACTTGGCAGTTCAAGGCTTTCTTCATCCCAAAAAGGTTTAAAAAAATAGACCTCGCCACCAACGGTCCAATAATCATAGGGATACATGGCTTCCTCGGGATCATCGGAGCGCACTTCCTTCTCTTCCCGCCCATAAAGACCGGTGAGACTGAGGGTGCGAAGGCCCATGGGTTTGTTGCGAATATCCCAATTGTTGAGTTGCAAGAGGACCACGCCGTGATCGCGGTCATCGTCATCGGCCTCGCCCGTCTCGCTCTCCCGTTTCAACAGGTAGCCCACGGATACCGCTTTGACGCGGTACTCGAATGTCTCGCCTTTCTCTTTGACCGCAATGGAGGAAGAGGGCGCGGCGAGGGTGTATTTGCCGTAGCGGAAATTCAGGTGATTGTTGCCAAAGTAATCGAAGCGGTAATCGCCAAGGGCTACATCGGGATCCTCCCCGTCGCCCAGATCCCCCTTGTAGAGTTTGAAGGCCACCACCGCGGCCGCGCGCGAACCGATGTTGGTATTGAGGAACAGGTTGCCCGTTGCGGGCCGGGTACGGTTCGTATCGCCCTCATAAACGGGGCCATCGCCCCGGTTCTCCTCGGGGACCTCCAGGGGGGAACGCGCCTCCCCTACCGTGGCGGTGATCTTCCAGTTGGAGGCCGATTTCAGCTCCGGGCTGGCGCCAATTTGAAAATAGGCCTTGTTGCGAGCCGGTTTCTCCAGTTCATTAAAAAAATCGACATGCATGACGAGCACATGTTTTTTGAAGTCCGAGGTAAGGTTTCGGTAAATCTTGTTCCAAAGATCGGCCGTGATGAGAAAAGATTGGCTTTGGCCGGGATAAATGGTGAGTTGTATCGTCCCCGAGATGGACCCTTTCTTTAGAACCTCATTCGGCAGCTCACAGGGTTTGTCGGGGTTCAACCGCCCTCCCGGCAATTGCGGACTGAAAAATACCGGGCTCAGAGCCTCGCAAATGTTTACCTGGCCGATGTTTCTCGAAAAGAAAGCCGTAAAAATTGGCCAAAGGAAATCCCATTCGGAAGCAAAGAACCCTGGGATATTCGGATAACCGAAGGCGCTGATTTTCAAATCGACGGGAATCTTCACCAGAAAAATACGGCCGGAGCTTCGATTTTCAAATACGAGATTGATTTTCCGCGGCTTGGGGTTCCCATTTTCATCTTTGACCAACTTCCCTTTTTCAATTTTCACCAGAGGAAATGCCTTTCTGGGATTGGTCAGGTTCCAGTTGGCCACCCCTGAATCGTCCAGTTGGACGATCAAAGTTTTTGGTTCGGGGTCTTGAGCAAGAGTTGGAAAAATTGGAACCCAGAAAAAAACAAGAAGGAAAAGGTTGTTATATAGAAAGAATCTTTTTCGATAGTATAAATTACCATTCATATTTAACATGTACAAACACACGTCAACCCTCCCTAATTTAATAGCTAAACCCTTTCTATGCAACAAAAAAGTTAATAACAATTTAGTTTTTTTCGAATTAGAAAAACTACCTATACCAAGCTTTTGATATTATTCACCTTTGCCTCTTGTTCAGGCGAATCATCAAATATTCTATTTCTAAAGGTAGCGCTATCCGCAGAAATGTTTGGTAGGCAGATATTTTCCACAAGAATGATTTGATTACTAGGTCGAATCCATTTCAAATCATGCACATCATTGAAATGCTTGTCCAAAGTTTCTCCTTGGTTTACATTTTTAAAAATTTTCCAGAGAAAAGAGGAAATTTCACTTAATACTTCCCCATCTTCAAAGTGATAATCTAGAAGCCGTGACTTAACATCATCCTCATTTCCAGATATAAAAATATTGGCACTAAAGCTTCGATCGAAGCTAAACAACGCCAAAATTTCATGAAACATTCTCTGATTACTTATCAGGTCAAACCCACCAACATTGACAAGAATATTATTAATTATTACTAATAAATCAATTAACGAATCGCCATTTGGCCCTGGTTCATTGGCTTTAAAAAATATCCTTCTAATCTCTAGCATTTCAACGAAAGAAAATTTATAAGCTTTTGCCTTTAAAAATACTTTAATTTTTCGGAGGCTCTCATCAGGGTTTGTTTGACTTCCTACAGAAGATCTAGTATTTAGCTCGTTTCTAAAATTATTATCCACAAAAGTTCTACCAAAAATTTCCGAAAAGGCTTTCATTACAATCTCCTTAAAAACGAAAAGACAAAGCAGGAATCATTTCTCTTTATCAACTAAAGCGAAGAAACCGAAAAAAACGCTAAAAATTTTCTAGCAAGAATAGAAACCAATCAAAAAGAGCCCGCCATCGCGAAGAACTGCCTCACATCGAGGCTTTCCAAGCGCGCCATTGAAGCGGAGACGAATCGAAATTAGGCGGGCATCTCGCGCAATTTCTGCCGCAGCCAGGCCTTGGCTTTTTGCAATTCGAGCCGCACCGTGGACTCGCCCAACCCGCTGATCTCGGCGATTTCGCGTGTGGAGAAGCCGCCAAAAAAGCGCAGTTCCACCATTTGGTGCTCGCGGGGGGCGATCCGGCCCAGCTTTTCCAGCAGACGGTTCAGGCACAAAAGATCGACCGACGCGTTCCCATCCACCGCGTCTTCCTCACGCAATTCGAGCTTGATCGGAGCGCCACCCCGTTTGGCGGAGGCGCGCGCCCGCGCGTGCTCAATCAGCACATGGCGCATGACATGGGCGGAGAGCGCCAGCAATTGGCGCCGGTCATCGGGCAGGCCGCCCTTTTCTTTCAGTAGGCGCAGGACGGCCTCGTGGAGCAGGGCCGTGGGTTGCAGAGTGTGGCCAAGCCGCTCGCCCTGAAATAGGCGTTGGGCAATGCCCTTCAAATCCGCGTAAACTTCCGCCAGCAACTGCCCTTGCCCACCATTGGATGCAACGCCGCCTTCATCGCCCTGTCCCGCTAATTTCGCCATGCTAGGCCACCCTCAAGGATTCCGATAGACTGGAAAATGAGGAGACCATTGTAACGAGAGGTTTTCAGGGCGGTCAAGAATTGTCGGTTTGGTTTCAGCCAGAACTGCCAAAACCATCCGTATGGAAAAATCAAGAAGTTCCCGGAGTTTGGCTCTCCACGGTGGCGCAATGGCCCCGGGTTCGGTTATGCAGGGTCTTGGCGCGCTCGGCCGCTTTTTTGGATTTCTGGGGAGAGCTCACCCAAGATCCATCGGCATGACCACAGGTACAGAGGGCAAAGTATTCCCTGGGAGGAGGCTTTGGGCCTCCAGCGCAGAAGAACATCCCAACACAGAGCAGCAAGGGAAGGCTTTTATTCAAAAACACGCATCACCCAATCGATATCAAAAGATCTATTTTTCAAAATAGCGGTAAGGGGCCTTACCCGAAAGCCAGGATACCGGCTCCCCTGAGGGTTGACCCCAGACAAAAAGAAAAGCGCAAAAGCGGCGCAAAAACGCTAAGAATGCAAAAGCGATCATTCTCCGCGGGGTGTTGTGCGCTACGGCCTGTCCAACGCGGCATTTGCGAGGGGCCAAAACCCGGGAAAGGCGCGATAAAGCAATTTTCCTTTCCGTTCGTCGACCACATCGAGGAAGTAGGCCTTGGCTTCTGGACGGCCCATGGCCTGGTACACCCTTCCCAGGTACCACTGCAGCCACACATCCACCCAATAACGCCGAGCCAGCCGCAACTCGTCCTCGGCTCTGTTCAACAATTCTTTCCGAGCAGACCCTGAGGCATCGAGCGCGCGGGTCAGCAAGGCGACGCCGTTGACCATATAGCGCGAGGAGGTGGTGAACCCACTCGGAAAGTCTTCGGCGATACGAGTGATCCGTTCTTCCAGAACCGCCACCTGGGGCCAAGCGCCCATCTCGGCGTAAAGCAGGGCGGAGCGCCGAAGCGCACGCAGATGAGGCGGGATGGGTTTCAGTTCCTGAGGATGGAGTTCGTCGAGATATTTCATGGCCTCTTCTCGATTCCCCAAAAGCCAATAGAGCCGGGCCAGCCAAAGGTAGTTATGACCTTGTAAATCTGCCAGGCCCTCTACCGAGTGCAAGACGAGACCGGCCTCCAAGGGCTCAATGGCCGCGGTCCAATCTCCGCGCAGCATGGCCTCGGTGGCGCGCAAACGCGTGACAATGCTTCGATAGAAAGGCTTGTCGGGATAGGCCGCCTCCAGCCGTGCGATATGTTCCAACGCGCCCGCGGGTTCCCCCTTACCGAGAAGGGCGAGGGCCTTGGCCCACAAAACGGCGCCATTTTCCGCGAAAAGCGATTCCGCCTTTTTGGCTTCACGTAAGGCCAAATCAAATTGATTGGCCTCCACGAGCGCAAAACAGAGCTGACTGTAGTTATGCACGTCTCCGGGGTCCAGGGAAAGAGCCCGCCTGGCCCGGCAAACCGCTTGACTTAGATCGCCAATCTCGCTGTCACAATGCACCAATTGCCGTAGCAACTCGCCCGAGTGGTAGCCCGACAATTCGGCTTTCTTAAAAGCGTCACGCGCATGCCGATAGTCCAGGCTCAACATATAGAAATGCCCCAAAAATGTGGCGCGCTCCATTTCGTTCCAAGAATCACTCTCGACCAACAGGCCGGCCAAACCCCAGGCATCGGCTTTTTTTGCGAGCGCCGATAGGGTCAGAGAGTGTCGGTACATGGCCCATCCGAACCCGGGGGAAAGGTCTTGGGCCTGTTGGAATAAGGAAAGCGCTTCGGCTTCCTGCCCCTTTTCAAAATGGGCCACACCGTTAAAGAAAGGGACCAAAGACGCTTTATCGGATAGACCGGATGGATTCCAGGCCCGAGGATAGAAGGCGGAATCGAAACCCGCCATCGCCTGCTGAAGAGACTGATTGAGAAGCGAGGGCAACAAGTCGACAGACTCCCCGGTAACCGGATATTCGCCCTCCAGTTTTCCCCGACCATCCCACACTTCCAGCTTCAGTTCGTAACCCGCCGAACCATGGTAACTACCAACAACGGAGAGCCGAAACCCGGGTGTGGCCCCGCCGGTAGGAGAGACCAAGCGGACATGGCGCGATTGGTTCATGCCGTAGTAGACGAGTTGGCGAACCATACTCTCCAACCATGGAGGCCCATGGTCGATTTGCACGGTCTGGAGCGTGCCAAGAACGGCTGGCAAGGGCAAGAGATTGGGACAAGGCGCCTCCGATGGAACCGCCTCGGATCTCGCGACCACGGAATGGGCCTCGGAGAAAAGCCGAAACATGCCCTGATGGAAGGGTAGGAAGTTGGCCGATATGACCCATAGCAGCAAGGGACCGCCCAAAGCCCAGAGGCCCGCGTGCAGGAGCTTGGATCGAGACAGGAAAGTCATGTTCCCCAGCGCCTCATCCACCTCACCGGCATGGCGATAACGCGCCTTGGCGTCTTTCTGAAGACAGCGCGCCACGAGCCGCCGCAGTTGCCGGGAAAACTTAGACCCTCGACCGTTCAACGAGGGAGCGGGCTCCTTGAGGATGGCCGCCACCAAATCCGCGGGGTTTTCACCGCTAAACGGACGCTTTCCCGTCAATATCTCAAAAAACATGACGCCCAAGGCAAACACGTCCGTGGCCGGGCTCACCGCCTCACCGCGAAGCTGTTCGGGAGCCATATAGGGCAGTGTCCCCCGAAACATATGAGGTTGGCTGGTTTGGCAAAGCGTCTCCGCCATGGACTCGCGTTTTCCGGTTTCATAAAGTTTGGCCAAACCGAAATCCAAGACCTTTGCCCGCCCGTTTGGCATAATCATAATATTTCCCGGCTTCAGGTCTCGATGCACCAAGCCCTGGCGATGAACGGCCGCCATGCCGCCCGCGATCTGCCTAGCAACGTCGAGAAAGCGTTTCACATCCCAGGCTTGGCCATCCAGCAGTTCCTGGAGGGTCTTCCCTTCCAGATATTCCATAATCAAAAAAATCTCACGCTCCGTTTCTTCCACGGAATACAGCGTCACCACATTGGGATGGCTGAGACGACCCACGGCCAAGGCTTCCATCAACAAGCGCTTGTCGGCTTCCGGCGCTTGCATTCGGTGGCGGGAGGCAATTTTTATGGCCACGAGCCGTTTAAGCCTGGTGTCCAGGGCGCGGTATACCACGCCCATGCCGCCTTCCCCCAGCTTGTCCAGAATATGGAAATGGTGAAAGAAACTCCCGGGTTCGAGAGATGGACCTTGGCCCGATTCTTCACTTAAATCGGCTAACTGCCGCTCCACCATGCGACACAGGCGCTGACCGAAAGAATCACGGGACTCATGATGTTCGGCAAGCTCCAGCAATTCCTCCACTTTTTGTCGAATTTCAGGCTGAGAGCCGCATTGATGATCCAGAAACCCCGCTCGCTCAGTTGGCGCCATGGCAAAAGCGGCGGAATAAATTTCAAAGATTACCTTTTCCCGATTGGTTTCCATGTAGCTCATAATGCTTATCGGAGGAAGAAAAATTGGGTTCGACTTTGGTTACGATTGCGTGTTCTTTTTTACGAAATTCGATTTTTTCGGTTTAAAAAAAGAGACCGGACCCAAAACAACAGAAGGATGAATCCTAGATCAAGAGTTAAAGGGGGAAGTGTAGGTTTACACGTAGTCTACCAAAACTTTCAAGCCTAAAAGATTCGGATAAAAAAATGGTTACACTCCGAGGTAAAACCCACCATGAAAATCCGAGTTCCCATGTCTGGAATCCATTGGCCCAAAATAGAGGCTTCCACAACTCATCACAGGATATGGCGGTCTGGGAGGCGATTCATTGAGCCAGCAACCGGGGAAAGACCAAGGGACCATTCCCCGCGAACAATGCGTTTAGGGTTCCTTGCCGCGGGTGCGCCAGCCGTAGGCGGCGTTGGTCTGCTTGAGATAGGGGTTGGGGTTGAGCGCCTGGTCGATCATGTAGGCCGAGCCGGTCAATACCAGAATCTCGCCCTCGGGCAGGCGGCGCAGTTGGGTGCGGTAGGCGCGCAGGGGATCGGGGATCGCCTCGACCGCCGGAAAATCGGGACGCAGGCGCTCGGCCAATTCGC
>JBGTRP010000215.1:0-9530 GCA_041940685.1 Acanthopleuribacteraceae bacterium | reverse complement strand
GCCAACATGTGCTACGAGAGCGCGGATGGCTCGGTTCCTGGCCCTGCGGAACTTCTCACGGAGGAGTTTTCCCTCAAATCCGAGGGACAGCCAGGCGCCCAACCGTTCCGGGTCCAAATCAGCTACATGGAAGCATAAGCCAAAGGCCGGGACGAGAGCGCTCGGCCCACTTTTCCGACTGGAGGAACGAGAGATGACCGATACCCCCAAGCCGAGACGGCAGAGGAAAACGAAACCCAAAAAGAAGGCGAAGAAAAAGGCCACGGCAGTGGCAAAGAAACCGGCAGGATGCGAACTTGACGACATCCTATTGCCGGAATCCGTGCTGTCAGACGGTCGGTGGTTCCCCGTGCGAGATGCGCAGGGGAAATACTTGTTGTCGGTCCTGCTCCGCCCTGTATTTGGCAACGTTGCCTATTTGGCGAAGCGAGGCGAACTGCTCGATACCCTAATGGCGTCGGATGAATACAAAAACGCTCCAAAGGCCGAGCAGGATTTCATGAGGCTGTCGGTTGACGACCGGGCCCGTGTGAACACCTGTTTCATGGGGGTAAAAGACGTTTTGGTTGGCGGCAAGCCTCCGGCGTGGTCCGAAGACTTTGGTTATGAACTTCTCAAGCGGAGCCCGCAAATCAAAGGCACCTGCTTGGTCGCGTGGAACGACAACGAGGCCTTCATGCCCGAGGGAAGAAAAAAAAATTAAGGTCTTACTTTGACTGGATTTATGAGTATGGCGAAGACTATGAAATCTACGCGGAAATCAGCCGGGAGCAAATGGCCAACGGCGTCAGGTACGAGGATACTGCCCTCGGGGAGATTCCTCGGCTTGATGGTCGGGAGGCTCTGGCGATTTACGCGGTTCACCAAATCCGAGGCGAGACGCCGTTATCCGACATCTATGCATGGCTCGATGAGCATGAGATAGACAACCGCCAAACGAGATGTCTGGTGGTGGATGCCGTCCGGGCGAGTGAGCAAGCCTCAGCCGCCCATTTCAAGAAGAAGATGAAGAAGGCGTCCCCGTGACAGTGGAAGATGTAGGGCTCCGGATCCTTATTGACAGCCGGAGCACGGCAGATATCGCCCGCAAGATCGCCGAAGCCCTGAAGAAAATCGGGGTAGAAGGCGACAAGGCCGTCGCTTCGACGGAGAAGCTGACGACGGCCCAAAAGAAGGGTGAGTCCGCGAGCGCAAAGCTCCAGCGCGCCTATGAAAAGGAAGTCAAAGACCTCCGCGCCCTTCAGCAGGCTCAGATCACTGGGAAACGCGAGTCTGAGGCGTTTTTGGCCCTGCGCCATGAGGGTATTGGTGTTGAATCTCGGTATGGGAAGCAGTTGCTCCAAACGGCACGGGAGTACGACCGCTTAGAGGCAAGCCAGAAAAAAGTGAGCCGAGGCATGGGCGAGATGCTTACATCCGTGCGCGGCTTGGCTACTGCGTTTGGTGTGGGCCTTGGGCTTCACTCCGTCACCCAGGGCTTGCGGTCCATCATTGAGGTTACCGCGGAGTTCAAGCAAGAGATTGCCAACGTCGCGTCCATCACCGGACTGGGCGCCGAGGGTATGGCGTTACTGGAGCAGGCAGCGCGGCGCATGGGCGCAACAACCAAGTTTACGGCCACGGATGCAGCGCAATCCTTCACCCTGATAGGGTCCAGAATGCCGGAACTATTGGGTACCGCCGAGGGGCTGAGCACCGTCACCAACGAAGTATTGCGGTTTGCTCAGGCAAGTAATGAGTCGTTGGCAGATTCAGCCACGCTGTTTTCGATCGCTATGAACGTCTACAAAAAGGATTGGACTGAGGCGGCTGAGATCGGGAACCTGTTCGCGGCCTCAATTCAGAAGGGCGCTGCGTTCGTGCCTGACCTCATCGAGACCCTGAAAGATGTTGCGCCTATTGCGAGAGCAGCGGGCCTCAACATGCGAGAGCTCGTGGCGGCAATCCAAATCCTTGCCCAGGGAAATATTAGAGGCACCGTGGCCGCCACGGCATTGAAAAATACACTCATCCAACTTAACACGAAGGGTATCAAGGAGTTAGAGACGAGCACAAACTCGTTTGGGTCTGTCCTTGGTAAAGTCCTTGAGCGCCAGATGGGCTTCAACGAGACAACAGAGTTTTTTGGGAAGATCGCCGCTGCCGGCGCCATCACGTTGAGTGATCAGGTAGACAGATACGAGGCGCTCCACAACGCGATTGAGGGCACCAATACAGTATCAGAACAGATGGCCATCCAACTCAACACCATGCAGAGCGATTTTCGCGCATTAGCATCGGCTATCCAGGACGTTCAAATCAGCGTCGGCGAGGCTCTGGAGGGGGAGATCCGTGGCACGACGCAGGTTTTAACCAATCTCAGCCGCATGGTATCGGCCTATAAGGAGTTGCGAGAGACTCAGGCGGAGCATCACGAGAATAATGTCGCCGAGATGAATATCGCCTTGCGACTAATGGAAAAATGGAATGCTGGCATCCTAAACGCCGCAGGCTTTGTCTTTAATCCTGCCGATGAAAACAAGTTGGGCTTGATCAGTAGCGCATTTGAAAAAATCACGGGGTCTGCCGAAACTACTAATGTACAACTAAAAGAGGCCGCCGAGGCAGCAAGCCGGCTACCGGAGGAATGGGGCGAGGCCGCGGCGAAAATGGAGGCGGTATTTCAGGGCCCGCGCGCCACAGGTTTTGATTGGGCGGACATTTTATCGGGCTCCAAAGAAGCGATTCGGGCACTGGGCGGCCTCAGTGAGCAAGCAGCGGAGTTCAGATCCCAGGTCCTCGCGGATATCGAAGCGCTCTCTCACTTGAACGAAAACCTCCAACTCTCTACAGAAGAGTTGGAGGCTATGGCTGAGGTACTGGCGGCAGATAGCAAGATCCGTGGCGGGCGCTTGGACACTCTGGTCCAGGAAACCGTAGAGCGGAACAAGCTCCGAAAAGCAATTCAGGACCGCATCAAAGCTATCACGGATGAGGCAAAAGCCCAGGAGCAGGCGGAAAAGAAGGCCAAGGGCTTCCTGAAAGGCCTTGAGCGCCAATCCCACGAGATGAAGCTTCTCTCCGAGGGTTACGACAAGAATAGCAACGTCTACAGGGCACTGATGCTTGTCTGGGAAGAAGGTGGGCGCCTTTCAGCTGAACAGGTGGCCAACATATTGAGCAGGGCGGAATCCCTAGACCGCGAGGCGCGCGCCGCAGAGCTGGCGACCGTGGAATACGCCAAACTAAATGCGGAATTGCTGGATCTCAAAACCCCGGCGGATCTTGCAAATGAGCAATTCGATGCACTGGTGGATCAGTTCGGGAACCTGGATTTTGCGACGGATGAAACGATCATCCAGTTTGAAAAATTGGCCGCAGAACTTGAGTTTACCGGAGGGTTGACAGAAAAGCAGTCCGCCAGAATTGCTGAGCTCAGGAAAGAGCTTATCCAGCTGAAAAAGGCAACAGATGTTCGAGAACTGCGCGAGGGATTCACAAACCTCCTCACCGCCGCACTCTCTGGGGAGGACGGACTTTTTGATTCGTTGATCGCCGACTTTCAGGGCAAATTTGCGAGCGCAATTTCCGGGATTGTCATGGGGGGCAGGGTTCCCGAGGGTGGCTTTGGGCTTGGCGCAGGGTTTGATAATTTTGCAGAATGGCTCTCAGGCGATACCTTCGGCGCCTCCGCTCTCAAGGGTGGGATTTCCGGATTTGCTGCCTCGTATGCCATCACCCAAAAATTTGGCCGGGGGTCATCTGAGTCCCAAATCGGCGCAATTCTGGCCGGTGCAGGAGCTGGCTCCGTGGGTGGGCCGGTTGGCGCAATTATTGGCGGCATCATCGGCGCGTTACAGGGTGGGATCTTCACGGGTTCAGCGTGGCGCGAAATCGGTGAAAGGATGGCGCTGGAGATCCAAGGCGGCGCCCTCTCCAGTGCTCAGGGTTACCGAGTCGGGACACGGGACCGGGCATTTCTTGGAGGCTCCCAGACGCGAGAGGTGGCATACGACCTCGGCTCAGCCCGGTTCGATGCGCTTGCCGCCGATTACGAGGCGGTCGAGCGCGCTGTGTTGGAGCAAGCCGCCCGAGTCGGAATCTCGGGCGCAGAGGCCTTACTCGCCACCTTCGATGACTCCTTCACGGTGGACTTGTCGGGATTGGAAACGGCAGAGGAGATCGAGGCCGCATACCAAGCCGCGTTCCGCGACATTCAAAGCACACTGGCCGCGAGCGTGGTTCCCTACCTCGGGGTGTTCTTTGACACTGGCGAGGAGTTTGCGGCCATCCTGGAGCGTCTGGCGGCGGAAGTTGGCACGGTTCGCGACGGATTCGACTTGCTGGGCGCGAATGTGGACACCCTCATTCCTGGCGAGTTTTTTGAGGCCATGGAGCGCCAGCTTCACGACTTTTTCTGGCAGGCTGGGCCCGGATCGCCGGTGATAGATGGCCGCGAGAATTTTGACCCGATGAACCCGGACGATCGCGGGCGTGTGCAGCAGGATCAGGAGGGCTGGGAGGAATTTTACGACGAGGTCGAGTTGCTGGAAGCGGCGCGCATCAAGTACTTGGAAGAGGTGGCGCATTTCTTGGGAGGTGCCGAGGAAGCGGCCGAGGCCTTCGGCAAAATCGCGGCCACCTTCTATTCAACATCAGAGTTGTTGGTGAAGGATATCGCGGATCGTCTCGGCCAAGTGAGCACCGATTTGGATTCCATGTTCGAGGACCTGGGCACCTCTCGCGAGACCTTCCTTTCAGACATGCAGGAGGCCCTCGCAGCCGGAGAACTGACGCCGGAGCAGGTTGCGGCGTGGATTGAGGCAGAGGCCGCGCTCGCGGACCTTATGGCCTTGGAGCGCGAACTCGCTCTCGCGCGCCAGGAGGCTTTGCAGGTTACCAGCTTGACCGTGGATCAGCTGGAGGCCCTGGATTTCAAAATCAGGCAAATGAGCGAGTCCGCAAAAATCCTCGGCATTTCTTTGGACCTGTCCCAGCAAGCCGCACTGGACGCTCAAGCCGCATTTGGCTCCCTCGACGCGTTCCTGCAGGCAACGTTTGACTTTTACGACGAATTTTTGACGGAGAGCGAGAAAGCGGCTGCTCGGTCCCAGCACATCACTGGAGTGTTTGCAGATTTTGGTCTGACGATGGAACAGGTGGCCGCTGGAGGCCGCCAACTCATTATCGGCCTGGCGGAGGAAGCGCTTGCTGCAGGCGACATGGAACGCTATCGAGAGATCATCACCATTCTCGGTCCTGCAGCTGATTATTACCTTGATCAATTGGAGGGTGAAGAAGCGGCCAAGGTGCGACTTGCCCAGGAAACAGGGCGCCTGATTGTCCGGCTTGAAGACCTGGGTTTCACCTTTGGTTTCAGCGCGGACGAGGCTGAGCGGCTGGCCGAATCCATGGGAACCACCATCGATGGACTGGGAGACCGTCTGCAATTCGTATTTGAGCAGTTCTATTCCGAGGAAGAGCAGGGCGCCATTCGCATCCAAAACGCTTATGATGCAATCGCGTCCGCCGGTTATAACATTGACTACATCCTCTCCTTGGGTCGAGATGGTTTTGTGTCGATGTTGAACGCGGCTCTCGCAATGGGTGATGAGCGCCAGGTCGAGTTGTTGTTGAGCATTGCCGATGCCGTAGATGTGGTTTTTGACAGCCTGGAGGAGATCCCCGATGCGGCGGGCGATGTCGCGCAGTCGTTTTCACAGATGCTGGCCGATATTGCCAGGCAGGTGGAAGCGGCGCGGCAGAATATCCAGGCGGGTATCCGGTCGGTGTTGGCCTCTGGGTTCCCCGGCTCCGGACCTTCCGGAAACTTGACTGGCCGGATAGATTCTCTCTATGGCGCGATGGATGGCGCGACCTGGTCGGAGCAAATCGACATCATCAACGAGCTTACGGGATTAATCGTCACGCGCTATGACCTGGAGCGGGAAAATATCCTGCACATGATGGAGATCCAGGAGGCCGAGCGGTACGCGGTAACCCAGGCGGAACACGAACGGCTTCAGAGGCTCCACAACGAGAAGGTGCGGCAGTTTGAACTCGAAATGGATCACTACCGGGCGTTGCAGTCTCTGAGTTCTGGGATCACGGGGTTGCTCGGTCGACTGGAAACATCGGAGGAATCCGGCTTAAGCGATTACGCGCTCCTTCAATTGGCGCAATCCCGGTTTTTCGCCGAAGCTCTCGCGGTCGAGCGCGGCGAGGGTGACGGCGCCAACCTCGCACGATTGGCAGAACAGGCGATTACCTTGGGGCGCGAGATTTTCGCCTCCTCTCCTGCCGGTCAGGATATTTACGACACCATCACCACCCGGCTGCGCGAGGTACTGGACTACATCGGGGGCGTTTCTGAGCCGAATGACCCTGGCGAGTTACAACTCCCCACCATTGCCCAAAACACTGGAATGACCGCCTATTACGCTCAACTGATCAGCGACGCTCAGGCGCGGGCTACCGCGGAACTGGACGCCCTCAACGACCAGCTCGCCGAGGCGCAGGCGGAGGGGGAGGAAGAGGCGGCGGCGGAAGCAGAACGTCAGGCCCAGCAACTCCAAGAGCAGCATGATTCCATTCTGGCCCAGGAGCAGGATGGCAAGGGACGGAACTTGATCCTGGGCGATATCCTCACTGAAAACGAGGGAATAAACACCACACTAGACGGCATCTATTCCAACACCCTGGATCTGGTTGTGGAAATGCAGCGTACAGGAGACGCGATTTCCGGAATCGACATCCCTGCTCAGCTATCCGAATCCTTCGCTTCTGCCATGTCCAGTCTGACGCAGGCGGTTTACGACGTGGGCGGTAGCACGATTCGGGCACTCGGCGAGATTCATGGCGCAATTACGGGCCTAGACCTCAACGTCAACATTACCAACGTAACGGCGGAAGGCAGCGCAGCCGCTGGAGACACCACGGGCGAGTTCATCGACATACCGCCGCCCGCGGTACCGCCAAATTGAGGCAGCCATGTATTTGATTGCCATCAACGCCCGCGATGCGGCAAAAAACCCGGTGGATGTATTGCTCAGTGACACCGAGTTCCACTCCCACCTCATCGACCCCGACTATCCGGATGTGGATTTCATCCCGTTTTTGGACAACGCGTTTGAATTCGCATCAACTCTTGATGGGTTGGACGTTGAGATCGGTCCGAGCTTGCCGAATTTTGGCGGGTTCGGAGTCCACATGCAGCGCGCCGGGTCTTCGGTGAGCCTGGTCCACCTCCTGGATTACGATTTTTGGGATGCCCCGGTGACAATCAAATACGCCCCGGACCCTAAATCCCGGCTCGTGTCCTCCTACTGGCAGAATATGGCAACTGCCTTCACGGGGCGAATCGATTTGCAGCCAACGGTTTCCGGCAGTCGCCTCGTTTTCACGCTGGCCGCGCCGGAGAAGTTGTTCCAGAAACCCGTCACACTCAACACCTATGCCGGAGACAGCCAGCCGGAGGGGTCTGCGCCATTTGTGGACATCGAGGGTGACGAGGACATCAAGGGGCGCCCCAAGCCGCGGTGCATCGGCTACAAGAGTAAGGTGGTCGCGGTATTGGTCAACAAAAACGGCCTGATCTACCAGATTGATGACGGCGCTGTTCAGGCAATCCCGGCCGTTTACGATAACGAAAACGCGTTGGTGAAGGCCACGGGGCCCAGCATCACCGACGGAGATATGTCGGATGCCAATTTTGATGCTTGGACTGGTAATCCTGGCGAGTACGTCACCAACGTGAACCGAGGCTTGTTTCGCCTCGGTGGACGCGCCTTTGGCGAAATCACGGCGGACGTGGAGGGCCACATCTTTGGCGCAGCCGGATTTGTATCCACCCATTCTGAGGTGATGGAGGAACTGGCCAAAGAAGCAGGCCATACCAATTTCGACGCCACCGCCTTGGCCGCTCATTTGGCCGCAGACAGCGCCCCCATAGGGGTCTATGTGTCGGACGAAACCAGCTATTACGATCTGCTGACATGGTTGGCCAATTCGTGCGGGTCGTATTGGTCGATCGATGAGGCGGGCGATTTTGCCGTTACCAAAATGGAAGGAGCCGCCGGAACCGCTTCCCAGACCATTCTGGACGGAGCCTCGTCAAGCTGGGCGAGGACCAATGTTTACAAACCGTTCTGGCGCTGGCGCCTGGGATACGGCGGCGTCCGGGATATCGGGACCGGTACCGGCGGAGGCGGAAGCGGAGGCTCAGGCGGTGGTCCCGGAGGAGGTGGTGGGGCTGGGGATCGTCCGGGCGGCGGGGGCGGTATCATCAAAGACGAGCAACCACCCATTAGGCCACCCATACCCGTGATCAAGCGCAAATCAAGGGTTTCTGCGGTCCAGCGAGTGCGGTTTGCCGTAGAAATCGACGGATCCGGGGATGTCATAAAAGACGAAGGCGGTGGCCCGCCGGTATCGGGCCCTGAAGAGCTTGTCGTAGTAGCCGAAGACACGGATATCCTCGCCGATTATCCTGCCGCGCGAGACTCTGAGCTCATTTCCACCTACTACGCCACGGAAGCAGGCGCACAGGCCGAAGCGAACCGGCGACTGAATGTGTGGTCCATACCAAGGCATGAGTGGCAGTCAAATGTGGCCAGGCTTCAATTTACGCCCCGTCGCGCCGAAACCTATGAGTTTTGGGATGCCCGATTTTTCCCCGCCGGGAAGCGGGCCATTGTTTTGGGCACGAGATCGTATTCCAGCAGGCAGCACTACCGCCTGACGGTTTTGTTTTAGGGGGATGTTGTGGCTTTAGTTGGTGGTCCCAATCTCGTGAATGCAGACAATATGGCGGTGACGGCTACGAGCCCTGCCGCCGGATTCCCACCCTCCAACCTTCTCCTGCCAGACCTGTATCTCAAATACAAAACCTCTCAGGCCAATGACATGACCATCGTCTTGGAGTTGACTACGCCTAAGCGAGCCGACATGTTGGGCATTTTGGACTGCAACATGTCATTAGGTTCGGCAGGTAAAATCCAGTTCGACGGGTTCGCGGAATTCACGCATGATGCGTTTGGCATTGACTGGGACCAAGCGGATTGGTTGCTGGTCCCCGACTCTGGCCAGCCTGGGTCCTATCAATTCAACCCGGCGCAGGGGTTTCAGTTCACGAACTGGACCGGCGTCATGAAGGCGTTCATTACGTATTTTCCGGTCACCGAGGGAGTGAACTACACCCAAGTAATCACAGGCGATCCCATCACCAAAAATCAATCCAGCCACCCCTACCAAACCGTTCCGAACCTGATTGTCAACCACGGCGCAGGCACGGCCGGCAATACTGAACATTGGCTAGATTCCCACCATGGCGTTTATTTGCAGGGCTATACCGGCACCATCACTCGGTGGCGGCACTGCATCAGGGTTTTGGCGGGCTCTGGGTTACAGCCGGCGGTGCCGTCACTGGATATTGGCGGGATAACGGACTCCTGGCTGACTCACCTCGACTCTTTCGAGCTCGACAAGCTGCGCCGCCATCCCTACGAACTGTTTAGTTCTCCTGAAACCGTTCAAAAAATCAGAATTCACAT
>JBGTRP010000214.1:0-9540 GCA_041940685.1 Acanthopleuribacteraceae bacterium | reverse complement strand
AAGTCCTGATCCAGATGGAGAACTCGCCATTCGGCGGGACCGGCTCCAATGACGGCGGCTTTACCTTCCTGCCCTGGAACGCCGTGGATTCCTACTTCTGCGTGCCCGAAAACAAGGAACTGGTGGAGCTGTGGGATCGCATCGAGGACCGGCTCTTCAAGATCCGCCATTGCCTCAATATCAACGGCGTGGCCCGGCCCCTGCCCCTGTTCGCGCCGCCCCTCGACCCGCGTGCGGTCATCCAGTCTTTCGGCGACAGCGAGTCCGGCTTTGACGCGGCATCGTTCGGCGGGCTTCCCGTGCCGCGCTTCCGCTTCGAAGCGTTGGTGGCCCAGGCCAGGAGTGTGGCCGCCGACGTCATCCGCAGGGGTTCAGATTTGCTCAACGCGCTGGAGCGCAAGGACGCCGAAGCCTTGGCGACCCTGCAACTGTCCCAGCAAGCCGCCGTGCTCGAACTCACCACCTCGCTCAAACAGCAGCGCATCGACGAGCTGGCCGCCATGCAACAGGCCACCGAGCAGAGCCTGGAAGCGGCCAGGACGCGCAAGAGTCATTTCCAGCGCCTGCTCAATTTCCCGCTCTCGGCCCCGGAACTGCTCCAGTTGTCCTCCCTGGGTTTTGCTATAAATATTGGATGGGTAAGCGCCAATGTGGAGACCGCCTCGGCAATTGCGGCCAATCTGCCCCAAGTCGGCTCGCCCTTTGCCATGACCTTTGGCGGCATTCAAATCTCATCGACCCTGGAGAAGTCGGCCGAAGCGCTTGCCAAGACCGCCAATATCAATGAGGTGTTCGGCAAGATCATGGAGCTAAGCGCCGCATGGCAGCGCCGCGGCGAGGAGTGGACCTTGCAGCGCGACCTGGCGAGGATCGACGAGAAGCAGATCAAGGCCCAGCTCGAGGCCGTGAACATCCAGAGCGACATGGCCCAACAGGAGCTGCGCATCCACAACACCCAGATCGCACAGAACCGGGAGCTTCAGCGGTTCTACCACGACAAGTTTACCAACGAAGCGCTGTACAACTGGCTCATCGCGCGGATTTCGTCCACCTACTTCCAGGCCTACACAACGGCCATCGAGCTGGCCCGCATGGCCGAACGCGCCTTCCAGTTCCAGGCCGCCACCCAGAAGCGCTACATCGGCATCAGCTACTGGGACAGCCTGCACCAGGGGCTCACCGCGGGTGATGGGTTGATGCTCGCCCTCGACCAGATGGAGGCCGCATGGAAGCAGAACGTCGCCAGGCCGCTGGAGATCCGCCGCACCATCTCCCTGCAACAGATCGACCCCCTGGCCTTCGCGAGCTTCGTCAAGACCGGAAAAGCCGTCTTCGCCTTCACCGAGCGGCTCTTCGACCGCGACTATCCCGGATTCTACCGCCGGCAGATCAAGACCCTGAGCGTGACCATCAACCCGCCGATCGCTTCGACCAGCGAGATCAAGGCCACCCTCACCCAGACCAGCAACGCCGTGGTGTCCCAGCCCGATATCGAGGCGGTCGAATTCCTGCTCGGGCTCACGGATCAGCAGCCGCCCTCGGCGATCCTGATGGTCAACCAGGCCAACTTCCAGAAGATCGCACTGAGCACCGGGCAACAGGACAACGGGCTGTTCAGCGTGGGCGCCGACAGCGCGCAGTTCCTGCCCTTCGAGGGCACGGGCGCCGTATCCGCCTGGGAGCTCTCCATGCCGCCGGAGAACAACAGCATCGATATCGGCGCCATCACGGAGGTCATCTCCGAGTTGCAGTACCAGGCCCTGGATGGCGGATCGGCATTCGCACAACGCGTGGCCAGCCTGCCGCCCATGCGGGAGCGCGACAATGTGCAGATGCTGAAGGCCGCCCGGGAGCAGCCGGTGGCGTGGCGCGATTTCCTGGAGAGCGATCAAGACCCGAGAATCCGGAGCCTGCGCCTAGGCACGCCGCCCCTGAGCGTACCGAACGTGGCGTCTTCGGCTCTTGCAAGCTTGTATCTCCTGCTGGTCACCGCGCCGGGGGTCGACGTATCCGCGCAAGAACCCTACATCACCATCGACCTGGGAGACGGCCGCCCCATCGAGGTGATGCTTTCCAGTAACGGCGACTTCATGCACGTGCTAGATCCCGAGATCCCCGTGAAGCGGCTCTCGGACACGATCGACCTGTGTTTCGACCTTACCCGAATGCCAATCGGCCTGAAGGACGCGGATAGCGGCCGGCTCGACCCGACGGTGATGCGAGACATCCTGCTCGTGTTCTTCACTCGGGGCCAGGTGTAGCCGGCCGCCGACAAACCGTCCCGGCGCAAGCGAGCGCATACAGCGCATTTTCGTGCGCCTACATACCGTCAAAGAGACAGCCAGGTCCAAGAAACGATCGAGAACCACCGCCTCGAAGAGAAAGCGGGCCGATCTCTCGCGAAAAGGCTAAATGCTTCAAAACAAGCTGGCTCTGGACGTAACAAAGGGCGCGGCCGCTAAGTTTTATACAAAAGATATGCAAAGGCGCACTGTTTTACTTGCTCTTTAGATCTCCAAGTGAACCGCTTGTATGATTGCGACCAGGCTACTTCTTAAACCGTTTGTTTCCATTTGCTTACGATCCATCCCCCAAATTCCTTGATTTTTGCAGTCTGAATTCTAATCGGTAGGCCTGTTCGTCCGCAGACGCGGCGGCCCGTTTCCGAAAGCGATGAAATCCGACGATCAGCTTCTCACGGCCCGCTCTGGACTCCGCACCTCCAGCGCTTTTCGGTTTGGTTCAAAAGACCGCTTCAACAAAGCATGAACTGAACATGCGCTCAAGCCGATTTCAACTCGTAGGGGTCCACCAGCCACTTGGCCATCGCCTCGAATTTCTTGCGTTTCATATAATCGACACGAGGCCGTTTGGGAATGATGGGATCGACCATTTTGAACTTGATAAAATCCAGCGCGGCATCCTCGCCGCTTTCCACGACCTTCAATACTTGCCTTTTCTTGCGATCCGTACAAAGGTAAATCTTGCCTACTTCGAGCTTATCCGTTCTCATTCCTTCCATCTCAAACCTCGCTTCATCTTTTTTCCCTTTGCTTATTTCCTCTCACCACCGGGGGTTCGGTTACCCGGTGTTCTTGATTCCAGGATGTTCTCAGGAGAAACAACCGATTAAAGCTTTGTTCATGGTCAGATGGGCATCCGCCCGGCCGGTAACGGCCTCCAGCACTCCGGGTATCGTGGATCGAAGGGCTTCTCGAACCCCCGCCAATTGCGCCCAGTCGGGCACCCCGGTCCATTCATCCATAAAGAACTTCTTCACTCTTAGGGACAAGACACAGCCGCTGTCCTCAAATGTTTCTTGAATATATCGAGCCACTTGGCCTCCATGAAACGTCACGTTCTCGCGCACGTCCAAATGGCGGCCGTGGAAATTGTAAGATCGTAGATCGCCGATGAAACGTTCCAGCAGATTTCCCCAATGATCGCGGTTCAATCCACCCGTGCCCACGTCAATGTCAGGACACTGGATGGGATCCACCGGCGGCTCTTTGGGGCCATTCGGCCGATGATTGTAGGTTTGCAGATCAAATACAAAAAATCTTCCGAATTCTTTTTTCAGTTTAGCACAGGCGCGATAGAGCACCTTATAAAAAAGATCGTATTCCTGCATGGAATGTTCATCCGCGGCTGGCCCGGGCGGTTCCTTCCACACATCTAAACCCCAGGCGTCATCCGGCGCCCGGTAAAGCGCTCGGGAGGGCTCGCGGTCCATATCCACCTCGAAGCGGGAAATATTCACGGTAATCGAGGTATCCGCGATCGCGGTCCAGAATCGGGTATAGGGCGACTCGAAACGAAAGCGCGTTTTTTCATCAACCGCCATCCGCTTCGTCAAATCGGGGTGAACGCGATGACCATTGTGAACGGCAAGCGCCATAAAGGGTTGATTGCCTTCCGCGTATTCCAAAATCATCATGCCCTCCTTCGCTCAGGTTTGCTCCAATTATTACTCTCAGGCCAGGTACAGGTAATCGGGCAAAAAGCAAGTCACATGCCATATCTTCCCAAGCCAAGGTCCTTTCGAACGCAATTCCTCCCCGTCCCCAACCGAATCACTTACGGTCAGAGCATTGAATTCAAGAACACTAAACATTACCGTAAAATTTCACAATTGTAATTTCAGCAAAAAAGTAACGGAGCTTACCCTCAACCGGACAACAATCGCGACGTTTTTTCTTGATTCCGCACGGGATATCCAGTTTTTTGAGACAGGTTGTCCAAAGTTTTGTACGATTCTTGGAAAAATTGGCGCGCTCGCGAGAGGCTCAGGCTACACCGGCTCCCGCCAACGACGGTAGAAATGTCATCCGAAACACTGGAACCGGTTTTTTCCAAATGGGTTCCGAGCCTTTTTGGCCGCTATTGGACGCCAGATTGACCGGCAAGCAGGATATCCCTAGCGTGGCGGCGCCCCAGGAAATCCAGGCTTGTAGGTTCTGGTTGCGCCGCCCCGCGCACCAAGCTTCAGGCTCCAAGCCGCAAGTTGGATATTGCTTTGTTCCCGCATGCGGCTTGTGTCTTGACACTTGCAACTGTCGCCTTGGTGTTCCCAAAACACCACCCATGAGCGAAGAATTTGACCGCCAAGGCTACTAGGGCCGAAAAAATGTTTTACCGGATCCACCCCTGAGTCCTACTCCAGCTCGATGCGAATGGTGCTGAGCACCCGGTCCAAGGCCTTTTCGATCACCGAGGTTTGCGGATGCCGCAAAATCAGGTAACCCTCGCCCTCATAGGTGCTGGATGCGGGCTGGCCGACTTCCGGCAACTTGGCCTCGATAATGATGGAGCCCAACTCCTCGCGCATACGGCCGAGGCCCCGCACCGCTTTGACGCGGCCGCGCCCCTGCCCGCGCAGAAATACGGTGCCCGCGGCGTATCGCCTTTCAGGCGGATCGAATTGACCAAAAACCATCAGGGCCGCCCAGGCCTGGTGAATATCGAAATCATGGGCAAACCCGTGCATGCTCGTGATTTGGCCGCCGGGCGGACGCGCGCCCACCTCGGAAACCGCGATGGTGCCATTCATGCGCCGAAACCACTCCATGTGACTGAGCCCGGTCCGCAGTCCAAGCACCCGGTTGGCCCGAGCGGCGACATCGCGGATATCGTCGAAATGGGGATGATCAATCTCCCTTGGAAGCAGCACGCACCACTGAATGGATGGGTTTTTCAATACCTGCAAGGGCGTGGGGAAATAGCGGATGATGGAGTGCCAAACCATTTTACCGTCGATACTCACGCTGTCGAAGGTGTGCTCGTTGCCCATGATGAACTCCTCGAACAGCACGGGCTTTTGCGCGGAAAATGAGGTTCGCGCCAGGTAGGCCTTGAGATCGTCCAGGGTGTCGATTTGGAAAGTATCGCGGCTGCCGGCCCCCGCAGGCGGCTTCACCACGAGGGGAAAGCCGACCTTTTCGGCGAAGTGAACGGCCTCCCTCACATCTCCGGCGAGGCAGTGGCGGGCGCAGGGAATGTCCTGGGCGCGCAACAGAGTTTTCATGCGCGACTTATCGCGGAAGTTTTTTGCGGTTTCGGGATCCATCCCCGGAATGCCCAGGGCTTGCCGCACCTCGGCCAGGGGAATCTGCAACTGCTCCAGCGTCCCGATCAGGCGATCGATCTTGCCCAGGCGCCTTTGAACATCGCTCACCGTTTGTAGGAGCGGCTCCGTCTCCAACAGGTTATCGACGCGAACAAAATGGTCAAGCCGCGCCAGGAGTTCCGCGGGTAACTTTTCCTTGGCGTCTTGGCCGATCAGCACAAGTCTTATGCCGCTCAGGCGCGCGGCGCCCGCGATGAATTGCACGGTAGCGCGTAAAAAAAAGGGCGCCACAAACACGACATGAAGCATGCGGGTTTCCCCCAACTCAAATTTTCCCCAGGCGGCAACGGGAGAACGGTTGCCGGATGCCAATGTATAGCAAACTCGCGGGCGGCGGGAAAGCGAAATCGCGACCGCTACCCGGCCGTTCCGGCCTCACCCCTCAAAACCTCCCGCTCTGGTAAGGCCTGAGTTGCAAGGGCGCCGCCCTCAACTTTCCACTTTTACCAACCGTTGCAGATGCAGCCACAAATGGGCGGTGGCGATGGCGTCGGTCAGGGCGCGGTGAAAGCTTCCTTCGATAGGAAGGTCCAGATAGTTCACCAGCGTTTCCAGCTTGTAGTTGGGCGCGCCGGGAATGCGTTTTCGAGCGATCTTCAGCGTACATATATAGCGAAAATCCGGCGGCAGCAATCCCGCGCGCAGACATTCGGCATCTAAAAACTGGCGCTCGAATTCCGCGCGGTGGGCGATCACCGGCTTTCGCCCCACAAATTTGAGGAATTGGGGCATCACCTCCTCACAGGTGCGGGCCTTGTGCAGGGATTCCATGGTAATCCCGGTAATATCGGTCGTCTCTTCGGGAAGAGGGATACCGGGGTCCATGAGGCATTGGAATCGCTCGGCAAGATTGCCGCGCTTGATGCGAACCGCGCCGATTTCAATGATCCTGGCGCCCGTTTCGGGGGACAGACCGGTTGTTTCAAGATCGACGACCACGCCATCCTGAAGCAGCCAATCCCGTTGTCGCCTCTTCACCAAACCATCTCCCCGAAAGGAATTTCTGAATCGGGCCGCGGTGGACCGCCACGCGACGAATCACGGCGCGCCCCAAGAGCGGGCGCGGGACTTTCGGTTCTCCCAAGGGTTCCCCTACGACCACATAAGCCGCAAGACTTTGCCCGCCAAGGCGGTTAGTATACCAGAGGGCAAGGGAGGGAAAGAAAAGGGGTTTGTCGATTTTTTGCCGGGCGCCCGGGATGGGCCGGGCGCGCATGCTTAGGCTGGACCCGCACCCGCTTCCGTAGTAGATTACAGGGCCATAACACCTGGCGGGAGTAGGCGGATTGGCCAAAAATCGACCCTCCCGGCCGTCCTCGAAAAGGGGACGGCCACAAACGCTTTCAGGGCGCAAACCCTTTTGGGAGCGGCCCTTGCTGAGGATCTTCCGCACCCGCGGCCGGCGCTGGCTGCTGCTGTACGCCTCTCCGCTTTGGTTGCTGCTCCTTTTCCTAAGCGCAACCAATATCTGGATGGTCGCCTCCACCAGGAACGCCCTTCACGAGGGCACGGAGACCATTGATTTCAATGGGACCGGGTTGGTGTTGGGCACCAGCAAATGGTTTCGCGGCGGCAGTCCCAACCTCTTTTTCAAACACCGCATGGAAGCGGCCGCCGAGCTTTACCACGCGGGTAAGGTCCGCGTGCTTCTGGTGAGCGGCATTCGGGTTCCCGGATACAACGAACCGCTGGAAATGAAGAAATCGCTGCTGGACCTCGGGGTGCCCGATTCCGCGATTCAGCAAGATTTCGAAGGCGCGCGAACCCTGGATTCGGTGCGGCGCGCCAAAGAGGAATTCGGCCTGCGGAAGCTAACCATCATCTCACAAGCCAATCACAATTACCGCGCGGTGTTTCTCGCGCGTAGCCTGGACATGGAGGTGGTGGCCTTTTCCGCGCGCGAGGTGGCCCTCCGTTCCTCCTTTCGGGTAAGATTGCGGGAGTACCTCGCGCGCGCCAAGGCCGTTCTGGACGTGTGGTTTCTCGACGCGGACGGGCAATAAGCGACTTCCCACCCGCCTTGACGCCGGAAACCGCAAAGGAGTTCGACCCATGGACACAAAGGCCATTCAACGCTATTGTCAAACCTTACCCGGCACGATCGAGGATCTGAAGTGGGGTTGTGATCTTTGTTTTTGCGTGGGTAAAAAAATGTACGCGGTGCTGGGCATTGGCGAGGAAAAACCAGGGCTCTCTTTTAAGGTCTCCCCGGAGGACTTCGCGGTGCTCACGGAACATCCAGAGATCATTCCCGCACCCTATCTCGCCCGCTATCACTGGGTCTGCCTCAACCACACGGATGTGTTGACCGACAAGGACCTCAAACAACGCCTGGCCGATTCCTATCAAATGATTTTCGACCGCCTGCCTAAAAAAATACGCCAGGCCATCGTGGGAGCTTGAGCCCAACCGGGCCCAGGTTGTTCAATTTTGGTATGTCTTCAGGAAGGCGATCAGGTCTTCGATTTCCTCATCGGACAGGCCGAAGTTCGGCATCAGGGTGCCGGGCTTCATCTTGGCGGGATCCTTGAACCAATCGCGCAGGTAGTCCGGCGTAACCTCGGCTTTGTTGGCCGATTCGGCGAA
Organism: Acanthopleuribacteraceae bacterium; assembly: GCA_041940685.1. Taxonomy (GTDB): domain Bacteria; phylum Acidobacteriota; class Holophagae; order Acanthopleuribacterales; family Acanthopleuribacteraceae; genus JBGTRP01. Next base: position 1,328 of record JBGTRP010000214.1, on the reverse strand, counting down.
GGGCGGCGCGCCCGGAAGGGTTTGTCCCAACTCGTCAATCACGTGGCATGCGATGCAAATGAGGCGCGCTTTCTCCCTGCCCTTGGCGGCATCGCCGGGAAGATCGCCCCAGCCCGCGCTGGCGGCGACCGCGGCGGTCTCGGACGCATCGGCCTCCGCGGCCATGTCTTCTCCATCCGTGGTGGGCGCCTCATCCGCATGAGTCTCATCCACCGGGTCGGATTGCGGCTGATCGGCTTCGTCCGCCCCATGATCGCCGTCCTCCGGCTCCGAGGCGTCCTCGCCATGGGCATCCGCGGGCGCGCCATGGGCCTCGCCATCCTTGGGCTCGCCATGATCGCCACCCTTGCCGTGATCGTCATGAGGCCGCGCGATTTTGGCTTGAATCGCGACATCGTCTTTGTCACGGAAGCCGTAGTCGAGGAACAGGGCGCCGAGCAGCACGATCAGCAGCAACAAGGGATAGTAGATGAAGGCCCAGGTCAGCTTGCCCTCGTACTTGCCATGCATAAAAAAGAGCACGACCAGAGAAGCCTTGACCATGGCGATTAAAACGGCGATTAGGTTATTCAGGATGCCAAAATCGAATTGAGCCGCAAATATGGTCACTCCCGTAAGGGCGAACAACAAAAGCAGGGTCCGAAGATAAACCTTAAAGTCCTGCACATGGCCCATTTTACGTGTTGCATCGCTCATGCAAGTCTCCTCAATGATTCAAAAGATAAAGCAGGGGGAACAGGAAGATCCAAATAATATCGACGATGTGCCAGTACAGGCCGCCCACCTCAACGCCCCCGAAGTTTTCCTCGTGGTAGCGGCCCTTGAAGGCCCGGAACAACAACAGGCCGATAAAGGACATGCCCACCAACACGTGCAGCAGATGCAGGCCCGTGGCCATGAAGTAAACCGAGAAGAATAAATCGGTGCCCGGGTACAGGCCGTGGCTGAACTTTTTGGTCCACTCGAAGTATTTCACCACCAAAAAGCCACCGGCGAACAGGAGCGTGAGAATCAAGTGCCAGCGCAGGTGCTTTTGCCGCCCCCGCTGGGCGCTGTCCACGGCCATGGCCATGGTGAACGAGCTACACAACAAAATGACTGTGTTGAGGCCGCCCATAAAGGCGTCCAACTGGTTGGACCCGCTGATGAATACCTCGGGCCAGTTGAACTTGAAAATGAAATAAGCGGCGAAGATTCCACCGAAGAGCAGCACCTCCGTGGCCAGGAAGATCCACATCCCCAACTTGAAATTCTCGTACGCCTCGACGGGATCTTCCTCATGCAGATGAAAAAAGGTCCCCGGTTCCCAATGATGATTTTCCATGGTT
>JBGTRP010000213.1:0-9589 GCA_041940685.1 Acanthopleuribacteraceae bacterium | reverse complement strand
TTCGGGCTACCGCTTCTGCCGCCGCGCCTTTCAACAACAAAAACCCGTGGCCGCCATCAACCTGGGCCGGACGCGGGCGGATGAGGGCCTGGCCCTCAAGGTGGAAGCCGACTGCGGCGCCGCATTGACCAAGCTCCTCGAAAGCCTGACCTCCAAAATTTGAGGGTTCACTCGGCGACGCCGCAACCCCAACTATTTCTCGCCTCAGGCGAACGGCCTGTTCTCGATTCTCGTGATCAACCCATCACGAATTTGTGCAACATCTTGGCGGGCTCTTTAAACAGGTAGGTAAAGGCGTTCATGCCGATGCGCTCCTTGTAATCCTTGATGCCCTTCAGGTCTTCGCCGCTTATCTCGCGGAACTTCTCCATGCGCGTGCGGTCGATGCCCTCGGGCCAGACCGCCAGCGAGCCGGTATGCATGTCCCAGCCACTATGGCTACACATGCGGTAGGTGAGGAACAAGCCGGCCAGCATGTAGCGCCGCAGCCTTTCCGAATCGCCTCTAATTTGATCTAAATCCTGGTAGATCAAGCTCATATATGCACTGATATAATCGAAAACTTTTTGTTCAACATCCAAATATGAAAACACTTCTAGGATTTCCGTTTCATGCTTGAGTAGATCCATTTCAACATTTCTTCCTCAAAAGTTTGCTTGACTTTAGCGCGTTGTTTTCATTAGGACAACGATTAAAATGAGGCTCTTGGTTCGGTTGCGCGGGGAGCGAATCTGCTTGGATGAAAGCTATGGTCAGAACACGCTTTTCAGCAACCACGAAAAAAGTAGCTGGTTTGCCGATACCCCCAGGAGGCCTAACCCGAGGGACCCGGTCTCGGTTGGCCCGAATTCTTGGTTTCAGGGGCGCCGGCGCATTCCAGTGGTGGGGAGTTGATTCCTCGCCCTTTCCGCGTTACCCTTTGCCACACCCTGTCCGGAGCATACCGGCGCCCATCCCAAGGCGGAGGTCCTCATGGCATCACTGTCGGCGAACGAGCCGGGTTCGGCAGATTCGTCCCAACCCGAGCCTCCTTCAGCAAAGAAGATTTCCTACCCGGCCTTGGCGCTGGTGGTCATTGCCGGACTCCTACCTTGGCAGGGGCGCTTGGGGCTCCTGAAAACCATCATTCCGCTGCTGATCGTGGTCTATATCCACCGCCGCCGGCGCCGAAGCTTAGCCGAAATCGGCCTTCCCCGACCCAATCGCCCGCTTCGCCTGTTTTTTTGGGCTTTGGCCTTCACCGCGGGCGCCTACATCTTCGAGCTTTTTCTACTCAACCCGCTTGCCGATGCCCTGACCCCCGCGCCCAAGGATTTGACGCTTTTCGAGCCCATCCAGGACAACTTCGCCATGCTCGCCATGTACCTGGCGTTTATGTGGGTTTTCGCCGCTTTTGGAGAAGAATTCATTTGGAGGGGATTCCTGATGACGGAGTTGGCCAATGCCCTGGGATCTTCCAAAAAAGCCTGGGCCATCGCCTTGCTGCTTTCATCGGTTATTTTCGGTTTTCTTCATCTGTACCAAGGACCCAGGGGCGTGCTCAGCGCCTCGGTTTCCGGTCTGATCATGGGCGGCATCTTCCTCTGGGACGGCAAACGGCTCTGGCTCCCGATTCTCGTTCATGGTCTCGGCAATACCTTTTCCTTTTTTCTGATCTTCCTGGGTTACTATAAAGGCTAGCGGGACGCCCAGTTGGGGACGCCCAGTTAGGGGAGCCTAGCCGGGGGCGCCTAGCCGGGGGCGCCTAGCCCGTCCAGGCTTACTGAAGATAGCCTCTTGGAAGACAGAGGACAGGGATCAGAGGGCAGAGGTCAGAGGGCAGAGATCAGAAAGCACTAAAATTTCCTGCCGCCCTCCGGGTTCTGCTCTTTGAATGCTGGAGCCTTAGCGTTTCGAAAACACCACAAGAGTATAGATTTTGACCGCCAAGGCGTGAGGAGCAAGAGTTTCATGGACGCCAAGCTCAAGCATTTGGAAATGATTCAAGGGGTCATCAACCGCATGGCCGCCAACAGCTTCATGCTCAAGCGCTGGAGCGTGATTCTGGTTGCCGCGCTCTTCGCCCTGGCCGGGCCGAATCGAAATCCATGGTTTATCCATGTCGCCTATCTGCCGGTTTTGATGTTTTGGGCATTGGACGGCTATTTCCTGCGGCAGGAGCGACTGTTTCGGGCGCTCTATGATTCCGTGCGCCGGAAACGCGAGGAAAGAATCGATTTCTCCATGGATACAAGAAATTTCGCTGAGGGTGAAAAGAGTTGGCTCGGGGTATGTATGTCAGAAACCTTGCGCATCTTTCACCTCTCCATGCTATTTACCCTGCTTCTCGTGACCCTAATTTTGAAATTCGGTCTTTAATTTCGGTCCGAGGATCGCTCGCCCGCACCGACTTCACTCCCAAAATCCCTGGGCAAGATTGGTTGCTTGTCCGAGAGGAAGGTTGACCTTGAGCCAAAACACCGATAACCCCAAACCCTGGACCGCTCAATGGGTGATGGATCGGGATACCGCCCAAGCGCTGATCGGCTCCCAATTTCCGGAATTGGCCCCGGTCGATGCGCTTCTGATCGGAACGGGTTGGGACAATACCGTGTTCCGGGTCAACGAAAATTTGATTTTCCGGTTCCCCCGCCGGCGGGTCGCGGTCCCCCTGCTGGAAGCCGAAGCGCGGGTCTTACCCGCCATCGCGGAAAGGCTTCCGCTTGCCATCCCCCTTCCCACTTATTTGGGCAAACCCGATGATCGTTTTCCCAGACCCTTTTTGGGTTACGCCCGGGTGAAGGGTCAGACGGCCTGCTCGAAGGGTTTGAGAGTCAACCAGCGCGCCGCCTTGGCCGAACCACTGGCTCGTTTTCTCGCCGCTTTGCACCAGATTGAGGGAGCGGAGGCAAGTCATCTGGGCGCGGGTCCCGACACGCTGAGGCGCATGGATTACGCCATCAGGCTGCCGCGCTGCCTGGACAACCTGGATAAAATTCAGGCCTGGAGGCTTTTGGACAACACCGAGACACTCAAAAAACAGTTGAAACAAAGCGCCAGGGCCGCGCCCCGGCAAGACGCGCCCGAAGTTTTGGCCCATGGCGACCTTTACGTGCGCCACCTCATGCTGGATGAGGCCGGCCGACTGACCGGGGTCATCGATTGGGGCGATCTGCATCGCGGCGATCCGGCCGTGGACCTATCCATCGCCCACTCCGTGCTGCCCACGGAGGCGCATGCCAGATTCAGGGCAGCCTATGGCGCCATCAGCGAGGCCACCTGGTTACGCGCCCGCTTTCGCGCTATTTACAGCAGCGTGACCATCACCGTGTACGGCTACGAAATCAACGACGCCGATCTGAAGCGCGAGGGCCTCTACGGGCTTCGGACCATCGCGGCCGCTTGAACCCGATGCCGCTGAAAAAACGGTGGCCCATTCTTCGGCGGCCCGCGCGCGTGATACAATCTCGGCCTCGGCGCCCCAACTCCCCAAACCCATCCGGATCAAAGGAGCGGAAACGCTATGGAAAAGGTTATCGATATCGTTCATCATGGCGCGGTGCGTGGGGTAACCGGTTCCTGCCACAAACTCATCTGGGGCGGGGGCGCACGCTCGGTGCTGGTGGATTGCGGCCTGTTTCAAGGCGCGGAGGCCTCGCCGGGCGGCGCTCATTTCAACAAGCTAGACATAGATTTTGATTTGAATCCCGTACGCGCGCTGATCGTGACCCACTGCCACATCGACCATGTGGGCCGAATCCCCTACCTATTGGAGGCCGGCTTTCGCGGGCCGATCTACTGCTCCGAACCCTCCGCGATTCTGTTGCCGCTGGTGCTGGAGGATGCGGTCAAGGTGGGTTTCACGCGCAACCGGGGCCTGGTGAGAAAGATCCTGAAACATCTGAAACGCCAATTGGTCCCGGTTCCCTATGGGCATTGGCAGGAGGTGGACCAAATTCGGGTTTGTTTTCGGCCCGCGGGTCATATTCTCGGCTCCGCCTATGTGGAGTGCCGGGTTCCCGACGGAAAGGGCGAGATCTCGGTTTTGTTTTCCGGAGATTTGGGCGCGCCCCACGCGCCGCTGCTGCCCACGCCGCAACCGCCCCACGGCACGGATGTGCTGGTGATCGAGAGCACCTACGGCGACCGCGATCACGAGGGTCGAAAAACAAGGCGTGACCGCCTGCGCACCATCGTGGAGCGCTGTTTCGAGAACAAGGGGACGGTCATCATCCCGGCCTTCAGCATCGGCAGGACTCAAGAACTGATTTACGAGTTAGAAGACATCATCCACCGCTTCGGCAAGACCCTCGCGGGCGAACGCTTGCGCTGGGAGGATGTGGACGTGATCGTCGACTCACCCCTGGCCAATAAATTTACCGAGGTTTACAAACGGCTCAAGCCCTTTTGGGACAAGGAGGCCAAGGCCGCGGTCGCCGCGGGCCGGCATCCGCTCTCTTTTGAGCAGCTCACCACGGTCAACGACCATCGCGAGCATCTGCGCACCGTGGAGTACCTGAGACATTCGGGCCGGCCCGCCATCGTCATCGCGGCCAGCGGCATGTGTTCCGGCGGCCGGGTGGTGAACTACCTCAAGGCGCTGATCAGCGACCCCAAGACCGACGTCTTGTTCGTGGGATATCAGGCGCGCGGCACCGCGGGCCGCGCCATCCGCAAGTACGGTCCGAGCAATGGTTGGGTCTACCTGGATGGAAAACGATACACCATTCAGGCCCAGGTCCACACCATCAACGGCTATTCCGCCCACGCGGGCCGTTCCGATTTGATTCGGTTCGTGCGCCGCATGCGCCGCAAACCACGCCAGATCCGCGTGGTTCACGGCGATCCCGAGGCCAAGGCCTCGCTCAAGGAGGCCCTGGCCGAGGTGGCGCCGGAGGCGGAGATCCTCGTTCCAAACCGGTAACCGCCGGATCAGCGGGCCTTCGCGCGCAGAAGCACGTCCACTCGGCGGTTGCGTTGCCGCCCCGCGCCATTGTCGTTGGAAGCTACCGGCCTGGTTTCCCCATAGCCCACGGCCGCCATTCTCTCTTGGGCGACGCCCTGAGCCGCGAGGAAACGCTTCACCGAGTCGGCCCGGCGTTCGGAGAGCCTTTGGTTGTGATCTTCCGAACCGGTGGAGTCCGTGTGGCCTTGTACGATGACCGCGGTTTTCTTGTATTCCTGCATCACGCTCGCGGCACGAATCAATGCGTCCTGAGAGCCCGCGTTTAGTGAGGAGGAATCCACCTCGAACAGCACATCGGATTCGAACTTGACCAGGAGCGTTTTTTCATCGACCCGCTCCACCGAGGTGCCAGGAATGCGGGCCAGCTTCTCCTCCTGCGCGTCCATATAAACGCCGATACTACCGCCAACAACCGCGCCGATAGCCGCGCCGGCCAAGATTTCGTCCGCCTCGCGTTGACCGTCCAAGATGGCCGCCAAGGCGCCCGCGGCCGCGCCGATCCCCGCCCCTTTCGCGGTTTTATCGCGATCGGTCGTGTAGGGCCCGCGCGTGGAGGCGCAGCCCGCCAGCAAAAGGACGAGCAAAAAATAACTCGCATAGAGCCATGCTGTCTTGCGAAACACTAACATCCTGTATTCTCCTCGAATTCTTTTCATGACCGGGAAGAGAACGCTTTCTCCTGTTTCCCGCCAATCGGGGAGCATAGCACCAAACCAACCGGTTCTTCTGTCTTTCCTCGAATTTGTGATCCGGGCACAAGCTTGGAGGGGCGGAAGATCAACCCTTTTCACAAGCCCTATCGACGCCGGCGCCCGCATGGGTGGCGATCACCAACTGGAGGGCTTGGTAGGGCCCGGGGAACAGGTTGCGCCGCACCTCGGTGTGAAACCCCACCCGGCGCAATTCGAACAAAATGGCGGGCAACAAAAAGGTGAGGTAGTACATGATGAATGGCGGCGAGATGAGCAGGTTCCGCATCCGCATGGCCGCGTTAAACCCGTGGCTCATCCAGAAAGCAAGAGAGCGGGGCGAGGGCTTTTCAGTGGTCACGAAGAAAAAGCGGCCGCCGGGTTTTAACGCCCGATGGACGCCTTGTAGCAGGGCGGGAATCTCCCGATTCAGGAAGTGGCCCAGGGCGCCGAAGCTCACCACGAGGTCGAATTGCGAATCGAAATCAAGGGCGCGGGCATCCTGCTGGACCCAGGTAACTTCGGCCCCGGAGGAGGGCGTCTCCGTACGACGCGATGCCTCTGCCAACATGCCAGGACTGAAATCCAAACCGACCAACTGCCGACTGCAAAGAGGCAGGAAGGCGCGACTGGCTCTTCCGGTTCCGCAGCAAAGGTCGAGGATCCTATCCACCGGACCGCTTTCGGCCAAAACCTCGGCCACGGTGGCCAACACCGCATCGGGCGTGGAAAAGGGCGTGTACTCAAACTTGGGAGCGAGCAGGTCATATCCTTCACGGGTAGAAGAAAGCGCCTGCCGAACCAATTCCCGAAAACTAGGACCCCTCGGATGAAACACCCCCCGCGCCTCCATAGCAGCTTGATGGTGCGATCATTGTAGCTTTCACCGGTGGTCTCCCTCAATTCATCTTGGAAAAAATGACTGCAGCAACAGATAAAAATCCTTCCGAACACTTTGGATTCAAACCCGGCTTTTTGGGAGCACTCTCATCGGGGCGGGGTCCGCACGGAGAGCCAACCGATGGCTTGACAGCTCCCGGGAAAAATAGTACATTATTGCAAATTCAAACCAAACGCAAAAGTTGCGATAATTTAAAAATTTCTCATAACACAAAGAGGCGCTTACCCAATCTATTTTACGCCAGGCCAGGACAAGCTCATGAACTCAAAACCAAATTTGCTAGAAACCGGCGAGCCCTTTCCCAGCCGCACTACCCCATACGACTCTTTTATCATGGCATTACCCTTGAGGGGGCTGTATTCTCCCAAAATGGTGGTCAACCTGGCCAGGAAGCAAGGGCTTCTGGAACCGGAGCAACCCGCGAGGACCGTCGCCGAAGCCGAGCGCGCGCTTTCAGACTTTTGCGCCTATCGGTTGCCTTCGCGGCCCGACCGTTGGCTGAAGAAAGGCGGGCAGCCGGTCGACAAGGCTTGGTATGGCTGGCGTTGGAAGGCCGCGCTTCCTCGCGGTTTTTTCACCGATGAGGAATGGCGTGCGGTGACTCGGGCTCTGAGGCGGGATGCCCGCGCGCTTTGGTTTGACGATTGTTTGGAGAGGGTCATCAGGTTCCGCACCCTGGGAGTGCTGGTTTTGATTGTGCTGGGGTTCTTAGGAGTCCGGCACTATCGGCCCGCGATTGGCTGGGAGGTAATTCGCCAGGATGGACCGGCAGCGTTTTTTCATTGGCTCGCCGACCCGCGCACAGCACAAGAAAAACTCGATCGCGCTTGGTCCTTATTTTCCCAGGGAGCGCTGGAGGAGGCGGCGAGCCACAACGCTCCATTACTGAAAGAAAAGCAAAATTCCAGGATTAAGGGGGATGCTCATTATTTGGCGGGCCTGCTTGCCGATGAGGCGCAACCCGGGAAAGCCATGGACCATTTTACCCGGGCGATGGACATCTATGGCGAGCTTGAAGCCTTCAACAGCCTTCAAAATATGACGTTGGTCATTGCCCACCATTTCTTGAGACAGGGGGACCCCAATCGCGCCTGGCGCCACCTGGAAAAGGCGAGACTCGTTCCCGCGGGCAAACCCAACCTCGGCTACTTTCATGAGATGCAATCCGGTTATTACTTTGCGGTCGGAATGTACGCCAACGCCCTCTGCTCTGCCCAGGATAGCCTGGAGCACTACCGCGGCCAGGACCCCAGAGCAACCGCGAGAATGCTCACGGCCAAGGGGTTTTATCATATTTTGACGGGCGATTTTCGCGCCGGGGTGCGTACTTCATTGGAGGCCGAGGTAGCCATTCTCCACCTCACGGATACGAGCATGTACCACATGAATCTGGTAAACCTGTATCTGGTGGCAAAGTGTGAGAATCAGAGAAGCGAACCCTATTTGAACCTGCTTTTGGAAAGGGTTTCCGAGCACCGGGAGGAAACGCTCCGACGAAAAGTCGAATTCGCTTGGGCATTTCCCTGCCCCGAACCTCCGCTCTGCGCGGACGGGGCGGATCACTCCTTGGTTCAGCCGCGCAACTGAAGCGCAGCCTGCCAGTCCGAAAGTGAGACGGAGCCCCCGGGAGCTTCCCATACGCCGAGGACCGGCCGCGCAATAGTCGAGACTAAAAATGGAAGCCAAATGGTACGCCCTATTGGCGCCTCAAAGCACCACGAGCGAAAAGAATTGACAGGTTTGGAAAACAGGCAGGCGGTTGGAGACTGGACGTTTCGGCCCTATTTTCCTTTATTCTGCTGATCCTGCTTATCGATGTGAATTGCCTTTTCTTGTCCTCGACAGGCTTATTTACGGCTAATGTTCGCAATTTTTTTGGTCATCCAATGCCTCATTGCTTGGTTCATGTGGGCCGCTGGTTTCCCGCCAAGATAGTACGGCAGAATTCCATGGCGCCTAGCCTTCCCCTTCCCTCTTTCTCTTATAGGATTCAGGAGCGGGCCGGACTGCCCCAGACCTTTCCTCGCCGACTTTTTTCCAGGCATCCGGTGTTACAATCTTGCAATTGCCAGCATCGCTTCCGCCGGAGTTTGCAATTTGAACCGCGAACCGGACTCATCTCCACCCGAATTCATACTCACCTGCCCCGAGTTGGAACAACGGCTGGATTTCCTAACCCGAAGGCTCGGTTTTCGCTTGGAGATGATCTACCCCGCGGATGAGCCGCGTGTCGCCGTGCTCAGCGGGTTCGGGCTGCGCCTCCGTTTGCAACTCGGGACGCCCCTACCGAAAGGGGTTTTGCGCGTGATCCGTGAAAACCCGAAAGCCCTTGGCAGGGAGCAAAGAGAGACGATTAAGGCGGCCGGAATCCACATCGAATGGGTAACGCCCGAATTGCTCGCGCGTCCCTCCCTTCAACTGGATAAGCCGGTCTTCAGCCGGATCGATGGCAAGGCCGGGTGGAAGCCGGGCCGCGCGGGAATGCTCTACCGCGACCTCGTTCCCAACCGCCTCGGCGGCCACTGCATTGCATCCCATATCCGCATCCCGGAGGGCGGCCCCGTGCCCGACTATGTCCACTTCCACCACATTCAGTTTCAGATGATTTACTGCTACAAGGGATGGGCGCGCCTGGTGTACGAGGATCAGGGCCCACCCTTTGTGATGCGCGCGGGCGATTGTGTGCTGCAACCTCCGCATATCCGGCACCGGGTGCTGGAATGCGGCCCCGGCCTGGAAGTGATCGAAATCGGCTGTCCGGCAGAGCATGAAACCCATGTGGACCATCATCTGAGGCTTCCCACCGCGGAAAACAGGGCCGACCGAGATTTTGGCGGCCAACGCTTTGTCCGTCACCAGGCAAAAAACGCGCAATGGCGCCCCTGGCGTTTGAGGGGCTTCGAGCAACGCGATCTCGAAATTGAGGCCGCCTCGAACGGACTCGCGGCCGCCCGCGTGATTCGGCCCGGGCCATCCCGTCCGCCATCACCAGCCTCCAATGGGCCGCAACTCCTGTTCCTCTTCGTATTGGCCGGCCGGATCAGGCTTAGGTTT
>JBGTRP010000212.1:0-9617 GCA_041940685.1 Acanthopleuribacteraceae bacterium | reverse complement strand
CCCTCGCCACGGCGCTTCTTTTTCCGATAATCGGCGATGAACAGATTTTTGGCGGTTTGGCGGATGAATCTCGCCAGAAGCTCGGGGTTCCTGATCTGATTCGCGCGAATTTTTTCGATAACCAATTTCAAGGTGTCCTGAACCAGGTCCTCGCGCAAGGTTTTGTCTCGGGTCAGACGACCCAAATGGTAGTCGACGCCCGGCAAAAAACGGCGCACCAGTTCGCCCTCCGCCTCGCGCTCTCCTGCCTGGATGCGAGCGACGAGCGACCGGGCGATCTCCTCCTCAGATGGTTGCCTTTCCACCGCCATTGGCCAATCCTCATGTTGCGCAATAGCCAAGATTCTAATGAAAAAGGAGGGTGAAATCCATGATTCCTTGCTGGGCCGGAAGGTAATTTGTCGCGAATCCCTGCTATGATGAAGTTTATTTCCTACAACTCTCCAAGGTTTTTCCATCGCGCTTCAGGGGAGGAATTCATGAACGGTTTTTCAATCGGCTTGCCGTTTTCTGGCCTATTTTGGATTTGGCTCTGGCTGGGAATGCTGGCATACGCGGGTCCTGAGCCCATCACGCCTGGAGAGACTGCAAGGGCCCGTTTGGAACCCGGCGCCTCGCATCTGTACCGCGTCAACCTGGACGGGTCGGGCTTTTGGCGGGTATGGGCGGAACAAATCAATATCGATATCGGGCTCATATTCAAAGACAGTCAAGGAAAAATCCTCTCCGCGGTGGACAGCCCGCAGGACGAATGGGGAAGAGAATGGCTGACCGTGGAAACGGAGACCGCTGGCGTATTTGAAATCGAAATCCAGGGAGGCCAAACGCTGAGTGTCGCGGGAAACTATACCCTGCGCATCGATCGCATCGATTCCTCGAATTCGAAACGGCTCCAGGCGGAATTGGCGGTAACCCGCGCGGGCGAGCGCTATTTTCAAGGAGGCGCCCAAAACCGACGGGAGGCGATTCCCGACTTGGAACAGGCGACCGGCCTTTGGCGCGAGCTGGGAGAAAAGCCGCGTCTGGCCCGCGATATCTACTGTCTGGCGGTGCTGCACCGCTTGCTGGGAGAGTCGGAACCCGCGCTTACAAGAGCGGAGGAAGCGCTGGCGCTTTGGCGCGAGTTAGGGGAAGGGCGCTTCGAAGGATATACCCTCAATGAAATCGGCTTGCTCCGATTGAGAAACGATCAATTCGAGCCTGCCGCGGAACGCTTTCGAGAGGCCATGACAGTCCGGCGCAAAGCGGGTCACGGCCTTGGGGAAGCCATTTCACATAACAATTGGTGCATTACCCAACAGGCTCTAGGCCAGACGGAAGCCGCCATTCCCTGTTTCGAGAGGGTTCTTGAACAATTCCATGCCGAGCAGGCGCCAACCAGGGAGGCGGCCGCGCGTGTCACGCTGGGCCGGCTTTATGACAGGAAAACGAGCTTTCAACTGGCGGAAAAACACTACCAGCGGGCGCTCGCGCTGTTCGAGGCCGGTCGCGACCGCCGCGGTGTGGCCATGCTGAGCAACAACCTCGGCGCATTGAAAAGCAGGTTGGGAGATTACGAGGCGGCGCGGGACCATTACCATAAGGCGCTGGAGGTGTTCCGTGAATTGGGTGACCGGCGCTGGGAGGCCCGCACCCTCAACAACCTGGGCAATGGTTTTCTAAGAACGGGTATGCCGGAACGGGCCCTGGTGTTTTTGGAGCGCGCGCTGCCCATTCGGCGTGAACAAAAGGACATGCGTGGCGAAATCATCACCCTTTTTAATCTCAGCGACGCCCACGAGCTCTCGGGTGAGCCGGCGCGAAGCGAACCCTTCCTACTTCAAGCACTGGAGCTAGCCAAATCGGACAAACATCAGCTCTATGAGGCAAGAGCATTGGTGCGCTTGGCATGGAACCTGGAACAACGCGGCGCCTTCGCCGAAGCGCTTGTCAAAATAGACCGCGCCATGGAACTTTTGGAAGAACTTTCCTACCCCTTGGAACAAAGTTTGGCGAAACTGAAACGAGGTTACATCCTCACGGAAGCCGGCCGGTCGGAACAAGCCGTTACCGAGCTCACGAACTCGCTCAACTGGTTCGAAGAAAAAGGTTTGGCGGTTCGCCAAGCGGCGGCGCATCAAGGTCTCGCGCGGATTCATTTCAAGCAGGGACATTCAACCCTGGCCGAGCGGCATGCCCAAGCGGCGGTAGCCCTGATGGAAGCAAAGCGAATGAGCATGAGCGCCGGCGAATTGCGCGATTCCTTTATGGGCCAGAAGCAGGGGCCTTACGAGTTGCTGATCGACATTTTCATGCAAAGGAACGGAGAGGATCCAACAGCAATTTGGCAAGATAGAGCCATGGAGTTGAGAGAGCTGGTCCGCGCCCGCGGATTCGCGGAATTAATCTACCGGGCCGGCGTCAACATTGAAAAGGGCGTCGACCCCAGGCTTCTCCAACAGTGGCAAACAACACGCGGGAAGGCCCATGCGCTGGCGGATCAATGCGAGAAATTGGCCGCCAAGCCTGGGGAATCCGAGAAAAACCAGGTCTGCAATCTGCAATTGGAGGAAGCCCTCCAATCCTTAGATCAGATCGAGGCAAAAATCCTGCGGGAAAGCCCGGATTACGCCGCGCTGGGTCAACCCGCGAGCATCCAAGCAAGGGAAATCCAAAACCTGGCCGATCAAGACACGACCCTTCTCATCTACACCCTGGGAGAATATCAAAGCCACCTCTGGCAGGTAACCCCCAAGGCAATACGCGCCTTTGAATTGCCCGGCCGGAGCCAAATCGAAAAAGCGGCCCTCTTGGCCCTAAATTCCTTAAAGGTCCATGATCCCGGACGTTCCAGCCGGAAAGTCCTCGAAGAGCTAAGCCAACTTCTACTCGGATCCGCGGCAACGGGTTTGACGGGAAAACGCCTGGTGGTCGTTCCCGATGGGGTGCTGCACTACCTGCCCTTCGACGTTCTTCTGAATCCATCCGAAAGGCAGGCGGGCCCCATCTGCCGCCGCTTCGAGATTGTCCACCTGGCCTCTATTTCCGCCCTTTTGTTCCAACGAAAAAAGGGGTTGCAACCCACGAACGAACTGACCCTGGCCGTGTTCGCCGATCCCGTTTTCCAGGCGAATGATCCCAGAGTCGACCCAACAGGGTTAACATCCCAGGAGGAAGGTAGAGCTGTAGAAACCGAAATCAGGACGCGTGGGGATCTTACCCGGTTGCCCGCCACAAGGCGGGAGGCCGAGGCCATTCTCGAGCTGGTTCCCGAGCAAGAACGTTTTGCCTCTCTCGACTTCCAAGCCGGCAAAAGTCTTCTTCTCCAACAGGATCTGAGCCGCTTTCGGCTGCTACACTTCGCCACCCATGGCTTTATCAACAGTATTCACCCCAAGCTGTCGGGTATCGCGCTTTCCATGGTGGACCCGAGCGGCGAACCCATCGACGGTCACCTGCGCCTGATGGATATCTTCAACCTGAAGCTCAACGCGGAATTGGTGGTGCTCAGCGGTTGTCAGACCGCACTCGGCAGGAACATCGCCGGCGAGGGCATGGTCGGCGTCACACGCGGGTTTATGTATGCCGGCGCGCGGGGCGTGGTTGCCAGTTTGTGGCCGGTGCCCGATCGCGCGACCGCGGAGTTGATGCGGCGTTTCTACCAATCCTTGCTGCGAGATGGCCAGGGGCCCGCCGCGGCGCTCCGTTCGGCCAAGCTTTCCCTTGCTCGGGAGAGGGCGTGGCGCGATCCCTATTTTTGGGGCGCTTTCGTGTTTCAGGGCGACTGGCAGGCCAGGATGGCAAAACACCCCTGAAATTGAGGGCAAACCAAAAAAATCTATTTAGGTGTGACCTTTGGAGTACACGTGTCACCCGACTAAGTATAGGCAAACACAACCGAAACCGAATGCCCGAGTAGAGGCAAAAGGAGTAATAAAATGACAACGATTGATCAGTTCACCGGAAATTGGGTCATCAAAAAGTCAGAGGGCAAATACGTCAACAATAGCGATACGTTCACCATTACCGAGGTAGATTCCACCACGGCCACGATCCAATTAACGGCCGAAATTTCTCACGAGGCCAAATTGGTCGACGATGTTTTGAAATATTCGTTTGAGACGCCCTGCGAGGAAAGCCCCACCGGCATTTGCCGTTACGATGTCCAGATTTCATTCTATACCAGCGACGTGGGAACCTATTCTTGCCTCTACGGGGTAACCATTTTAAAAGACCCCGAGGATGTGGCGGTGTGGGGCGCCGAGGAGGAAGGCACCAGCGTTTCGGATTACCGCGCCGAAAGCCGTGGGGACTCGAACCGCCTTGGGCGCTGAAACGCTGCCCCCGTTTAATTGGCTACCGGTTTCAGCAGCTGAGCGAAAATAACATTTTTCCCGGCCTCTGATTCCAAAACCTCTTTTCTGGCATCCCCAGTCCGGATTCCGGCGATTTCAGGGATGAAAGGGGCGAAGCCCGCCCAAAAATCAAGTGCAAAGGAGTATGAAATGTTAAAGAAAACCGTCCTGTTTCTGACAATTACCTTACAACTCGCAAGCATGGCCGGCGCCCCGGATTCCCCCTCACGCGAGGAACTCAACCCGGCGGTGAACGATCCATCGCGGTTTGCCTGGCAATTGTTTTGCCTGGTCAACAAGCCCATCGAGGGCAGCGGCATGGTGGCCTGGGAATCCTGGCCGCCGACCAATTTTATTTACGCGGATGCTTGTAAGGAGCCCGTCTGGCCTTCTCCCAATCCCGACATCCGCAAATTGACCCGTTCCCGCCTTTTGCACAAGGTCAGCCAGCAGGCCATGGGCGCATCTCCCTTCAACGCCATCACCGGTGGAAACGACATGGAGGAAACCCGCATCAACAGGCCCGCCTTCAACTACATCGTCGCCAATCAATTGTGGTACCAGGAAGGCGTACTGGCCAAGGCCACCAACAGCCGGGTCGATCTTCCCACTGACAGCATCATCGTCAAGGCCAACTGGATTCAAATTTCAGCAGAGCAGCGCGAGCAGTATTACTCGGTGCCCTACAGCTTAAACGGAGAAGAAATCTTGCTTGGTTTGAATGCCTTTCACCTGGTGAGCAAAGACCTGCCCAACTGGTTTTGGTCTACTTTCGAGCATGTCAGCAATCCGGGCCGTTGTGATTTCATCGGCTGTAAGGATGATTTTGGATACCAGCCCGGCTACATCGCCCCCCACCGCGACCTCAATCGCCAATACCCATCGGGGGTTGCCAGCGCGGCGTTGGATGCCATGTTCCAACAAGCGGGTTTAAGGCCGGTCTGGAAGAATTACCGGCTCAAGGGCACTCAAACCAATTTTATCGATTCCACGGGTCAGGCAACGCTACTGGGCAATTCGGTATTGGAGCCCGGTTTCGCCAACGCTTCCTCCTGCATCACTTGCCATGCCCGTGCGAGTCTCTCGCCTGACGGCTCTGGAGATTTAGAAATGCTTCAGAACATCAACCCCATCATCGGATATGTGGGCTCACCGGAATCGAGCTGGTTCTTCCAGGATAGCGCACCCGCCCCATTGCGGCCCATGGCGCTTTATTATCAACTCGATTTCCTATGGGAATTGACCGATACGCCCTCCCGCGAAGATTGTAAATAATCGGTGTGGCGGGGCGGCAATCCCGCTCCGCCCTTTCTAGCTGCCGCCCATGAACGGGTAGGCCTGGTTTCACGGCCATTTTCTGCATGAACAGGGGAAAATTATGGTGCCCGTGAATGACTTCGGATACAATATTTTCTCCTAGAGCCTGCCCAGAAATGCATTTTTTGAACCACAAAGTACACGAAGCCACACGAAGGGAAAATACATAATCTTTTTAATCACAATTAATTACTGTAAATCCTTTTGTCTTATCTTCGTGTCCTCGGTGGTGAATTTTGTTGTTTCTGGATGGACCTCTCCTAAGATTCCGAAAGGACGCCAGCCGCCGCAATGAAACCAGGTCTCAAGCGCGCACTCGTGATTCACGCCGACCCCAAACAGGGAGAGCACATCAAAAAGGTTCTAGAAGACGGGACCCAATTTCGTGCGGAATGCATGGGCTCCGCGATCGACAGCCTTCCCTGCTTTGAATCCTCATTGCCGGATTTGGTGCTTTTACAAGCGGATTTACACGATGTGCCTCCCGAGCTGCTGGTAACCGCTTTTCGAAAAATGTCCCCCCATGTTCAGCTTTGGCTCCTGGCCGATCAAAACCCCAAGCGCTTTCAACACCTGGCCGCCCGCATTCAGGCCAATGGCGTCCTGCGAGTCCCGCTCACATCCGAGGACAGGGACCGGCTGTCGCGCGAACTGCCCCCCTCCGAGCCGCCGGCTCCCGATTGGAATGAGGACGAGACCATCGCGGATCAGGAAGCCACGATGCGTGGGATGCAGCAGGTCTTATCGGCCCGGGATCTCAATCAGAAGGGAATCTATCGTCACGAGGGAGCGGTGAAGGTGATTGGCGATATCGAGGGCGTACAGCGCCTGGAGGTATTGGGAGCTCTCACCGTGGAGGGTAATATTCTCCGTTCGAATATCCGCTGCGACGGACACCTAAAAATATCGGGCGAGATCCGCAACTGCCGGCGTTTGGGAGTATTTTGCCGTTCCTTTATCGAGGCGGGTTCGATCGTGGATTCCATGGTGGTCTGCGGCAAGAGCCTGTTTTTGACTTACGGCTGTTTGCACTCCCAGGTCAACGTGGTAAACCGTATGATCGGCAAGACCGACAACTGCTCGATCCGCGGAGGCCTGACCCGGGTAGGGGAGCATCTGGAAATCGGCATCATCGGCGATGACGAGCACACGGAAACGCGGGTCGAGCTCGCGCCCGAGATGCTGCGCAAAAGCTGGGCCAGCGCCAAACGCGGACTTTGGAAGATGGCCGTTAGCCTCAATCCGGATCTGGCCCACCAGCCAACCAGCAGATTCCGCGCTCAATTGCGCGATCCCCGTTTTTACCATCGTCATGCCAATGTAATCGCACGGACCATTCACGCGGGCCTCACCATTAAAATTGGCGATTTTGAAGACTATATCTTCGAATCGCTTCAGCGTCCGGTGCGGATCAACATTGGGAAAAAGGGCAAAGAACGGCTGGGAATTGTCATTCGAAAGGAGCGCGGCCGCGCGCGAAAGCTCCCGGACCCTACCGGCGCGCGCCTGGGTTCGAGCTCTTGACAGGGCTTTGTTCCAGAGGCAATCAGGGGTTTCATTCGCTTCCATGAGAAACACGGCCATCCCCAGGAGGAAGGCGCACCATGCTTTGGTTTGATCGCGATATTGAAATCCGTTACGCGGAAACCGACCAAATGGGCATCGTCCACCATGCCGTTTACCCCATCTATTGCGAGCTCAGCCGTACCCATGTCTGCGAACGTTTGGGCCTGCCTTACCACAAAATGGAGAAAGAGGGTTACTTCCTCATGGTGGCGGATATGTATTGCCGTTACAAGGCGCCCGCCCGCTATGGCGAACGGATTTACGTGCGTTGCGCGGTATCAAAACTCAACCGGCGTCTCATCGAGTTTCAATATGAGGTGCGTCGGCGCGAGGACGATTCACTGCTGTATACGGGCTCCACGCGCCACGTCGTTACCAGGGGCACGGATAGACCGACCTCCCTTCCAGATTCCATTTTAAAGGTGCTTTCCAAGGGCTTCAAACCCTAGTCGAGCCACATGACAACCTCTCTCGGCTTTTGGCTACGAGGCGCGGTCTCGTAAACCTCGCCGCGGGCTCAAAGCGCGTACTGGACTTTGTCCGATTTCCCGAGGCGAATGGTCTTCAGTTGTTTGAAATGGTCGCCCTCGCGCCACGAAGCCTGAGGCGCAAGCAAAGACTTCAGCCCTCGTTTGGTCGGCAGGGACGCCGGCAAAAACGGGAGGGGCTCGAAAGCGCCTGGGTTTGCTGCCGGCGGAATGAATGCGCTTTGCACGCGCGCCAGCCGGTTGGGAAAGGCTCCCCCGCCCCAAAATGGGGTTTCGAACCCGCCGGAGAGGGAAAATTCACGCTTACGCGCCACCGCCGAGCGAGCACTGAGAGGATTACCGGAATAGGGTCAGGGTATTTATTACTATTATGTAATTTTACGTTTGTTATTTTTCACGATAACTTATGTCACACTTATACAAAATTATTTTGTATTTGATTCCAATCTATTTACTTACTCTTGTTTATGTAATAAGATGCCGCAGCAACAAAGTAGCATATTTACCTGAAATAAGGCATAAAGTGTGCAATTTTGGTTTTGAACCTTCGGTAGATCGGCGAATTGCCGTACATCCAATTCATCAATCATTTTTTAGGGAGTTAGTATGAGAGGCTCCGCGGGTTTATGCCCACCGCCCGGCGGCCGCCGGGAAAGCGTCCAAAACGGGCTCCTCCCCTTCCTTCGCGGCCTTCAGAACCGATGCGATCTCAACGAGGCTTCTCTCAAGGGGGAGGCCGAGGCCATCACGGAATTTACCGACTGGGATGCCGAGGACGATGTAGAAGAACCCTTCCAAATCCTCCTAAATTCTTACCGTGCGAATGACAACCTCACTCTCGCGGGCAAAACGGCGGCCTATGGATATCTGCTGTTGCCGCTGATCAACCGGTTGGCCTTTATCCGAGCCAATAAAAAGCATCCCGAAATTTTTCGGTCCCCCATCTCGCGGCCGCTGATCATCGTGGGCATGCCCCGAACGGGAACCACGTTTCTGCATCATCTCTTCAGCCAAGATCCCGGCACGAGGACGCCCATGCTGTGGGAGTTGAAAATGCCCATCCCTCCCGTGAGTCCCGAAAGGATGGGCAACGACCATCGCATCGGTATCATTGACCAGATGCTGCAGCGCACGTACCGCGAAATCCCGGAGTTGCGCTACATACACCCCCAGGGCTCCCAACTCCCCGACGAATGCCATAATTTGTTTTTTAACTCCTTTGCCTCCACGTACTTTGCCACGCTCTGCCCTCTGCCGGATTACCAGCGTTGGTTCCTCACCCAGGACATGAGACCGGCCTACAGAACCTACAAGAAATACCTTCAACTCATGCAGCTCCACATCGGAGGCAGTCATTGGGTGCTCAAATGCCCCCAGCACCTCTTTTTCCTGGATGCCCTGCTAGAAATCCTCCCCGACGCCAATATCGTTTTCACCCATCGCGATCCGGTGAAGTCCGTTGGCTCCAACTGTAGCCTTTTTGAGGTGGTGCGCGGAAACGCGGAAAAGCAATCCGATCTGAAACGATTGGGTAGGGACTGCCTGGCCGAATGGAAACTGGCCATGGATAGGGCCATGGTCGTACGCGATTCCGCGGATCCCAAGCGCTTTTTCGATGTGTATTTCGAAGATTTTACCGCCCAGCCCCTGCAAACCGTTCAAGGGGTCTATCGCCATTTCGGCTATCCCTATCGCCGGGAGACCAAAACAGCGATGACCTCGTGGTTGAAAAAAAACAGGAAACCGAGAGGGCCCAAGCACCACTACAGCCTGGAGCGATACGGACTGACTGACGCCCAGGTGCGTTGGTTTTTCCAATCCTATCTCAAGCATTTCGGAATGGCTGAACCCGGCCGGCGAGCAAGCTAGTAGCCGTCGCCAGGAAATTCCCCACCGTCCTGAGCGAGGTCTT
>JBGTRP010000211.1:0-9623 GCA_041940685.1 Acanthopleuribacteraceae bacterium | reverse complement strand
ACGTTATCCGTGGCCATTTCCGCTTTCCAGTAGATCTCTTGCTTCTTGTTCTGGACCTGAATGGTGACGGTACGCGTCACTACATCGGAAGCCTCGGTTGTCTCTCCGCCGGATGCCGATTGGAAAAGGTCGGGGGTTCGCTCGTGCTCGCCGCCCAGCAGCGGAATCCAATCGTCGGCAGAACCCAGCCGGTAGTAATAGTTGATGTAACGGCCCTCGGTGCCCCAAAGGCTGTTGGTCATGTTATCCACGAAGGTGAAGGTGATTTGGGAAAGGCTGAAATCCTCGAAGAGATCGGTGAGCCCCTGGGCCACGTTCAGCGATTGAATTTGACCGCCCGCCTCACGCTTGACGTAGAACACGATATCCTCAAAGTCGCGGTCGCCGCCCTGGTACAGGTCCTCCCAGCCCAGTAGCCAGGCGTCCTTGGTGTCCTGGGGAGCGCCGACCATGAGATGGGCCATCTGGCCGTTGATGGCGCGGATAATGGAACTGTCGTTCTCGGCCGACATATCGATACTGTAACGGCCATCCACGATGGTATCAGCGTCCACGGCCGTTTCCGAGAACCAGTCGGCGAGCGCGCGGTACTGGATGATGCGCCGGGTTTGGTTCCAGTTCTCCCATTCGTCGATCCATTCCTGGGTGACCGCGTTGCTGGCGGGGTCAGGCAACAGGGTGGGCGCCTCGGTGACATCCGTGGGGATGGTCGCCACGTCGCTCCATTTATCCACCCCGAAAACCGCCTGAACCAGGGCGTCGTGATCGCCCTCGTTGCGGTATTCGGGATACCAGTTCGTCTGACCGGTCCAACCGCCGAAGGCGTCGCCGGTGGTGGCGCCGTTGCGGGTGGGATTATCGGGCGGGTTGTCCTTGTTGTAAGCCGATTTGGAATAATAAGTATTCACATCGGAAGAGCCGCTGTTCCAGAACACCACGAGGAAAAAGATCATCTCCCGGGCGCCGGAAACATTGGAGCGGTACCAGCGGTAACGCAAGAGCTCCTCGCCGCGAGCGTCTGTCTATGCCACTGTGCCGTCTTTCAAGATATCGGGAATACGGGCGTCCTCAATATCGGTGGTGCCGTAGAGATCGTAGTCCGGATGGCCCTGGGTGGTGCTGGAAACATCGGAATAGGTGCTGCCGTAGGGCGAGTAGGTCAGGTATTGCCAGGTCTGGTCCGAACCGCCGTCATCGTCGCCGATGTAGAAGATCGTGCTGCCCAGCCAGTGGTATTTGTCATCCACGGTATCGCCCGTGGTGCCCTGATATTCGAAGGTGCCCAATAGGCCCTGGAAGCTGTTGCCATTGACGTCGGTAGTGGTATGACCCTTGTCCACCACGTAGGGGGGAACCTCGTTCACACCGGTGTTGAACTCCAGCACATCGGGAATCTCATTGGCGTTGTTATCCACGTAAAGATAGGCGCCGGGATGCTCGAAGTAACCGTCGAAATCACCGCCCTCGATCAGGCTATTGGGTACGAATTGCCAGTAGTCATCGCCGGTAAGGCCGTTGGCGGCGGCGGTCGTTCCCAGTCGGAAGTGAGACGCGGGCATGGAGGTCACGCCGGTGGGCTGGGTGTCGTCCGCGTCCAGAATGCCGTCGTTGTCGTCATCATCATCGTCTCTGTTGATGATGCCGTCGCCATCCAGGTCGTCATTGTCGCCGGTTTCGTAAAAATCGGGGACGCCGTCTTTGTCTGTATCGATATCGAAGAAAAAGAAACCGAACAGATGACTGGCGCCGGCGCCCTCGGAAAGGTAATCCACGTAAAAGGGTTGATCCAATCCAAGCACCAACTCGTCCAGATTGAGCTCCTGGTCGGTGTTCAAGCCGACCTCGTCATCCACGACAACGCTGTTGTCCACCAACAGGAAATCGTCCTCGGAAAAGCCTCCGGAGTTGTAATCTTTTTCGATGATGGTGCAGGCATCGGGCTCCGTTTCTTGAGCCAGCCCCAGGAGGCCGAGCACCAACAGCCCCGTCAGCGGGATCCATTTGATGGTTAGATTCTTCATGATTCTCGTCCTCCTCCAGTTAGGGCGTTTCCGGTTTTAGCGGTGAAATATCGATGCTGGCCGCTCTCCCCGCGGAGCCGCGGCCCTGGTTGCCGGGATCGGAGTCGTCACCCTCGCGAACCCCTTCCT
Source organism: Acanthopleuribacteraceae bacterium (assembly GCA_041940685.1). GTDB lineage: Bacteria > Acidobacteriota > Holophagae > Acanthopleuribacterales > Acanthopleuribacteraceae > JBGTRP01. Next base: position 7,473 of record JBGTRP010000211.1, on the reverse strand, counting down.
CGTAGCGAGTGATCACCTCGGCGCCCGTAAGCCCGACCAGGGCGGTATGGGTCGCCAATGGATAGGTGAAACTGGAATCCGCGGCATTAAACACTTCCACGGTGAGAACCACCTTGCCGTCCATATCGAAATTGGTGGCGATCAAAGTGCCGTCGCCCAGATCCATGCCCTCCAACATAAAGGAGGGATCGTCGGGGTTGTTGTTGGCCCACACCCGGTAGTGTAGTTCGAGCAGGCCCGCGTTCATGGCGATGTCCGCCTCGTCCAACAGGGTCCCATAACCATCCCCGCTCACGTCGCCCGTGCGTTGCAGCAAGTTGCCGAACCGCCAACTGGACTTGTCGTCGGAGCCGAGAATGGCGTCGGGGTTGGTCCAGTAATCGTCCAGGTTGGCCCGCGCCTGGTTCAGCCCCGAAAGGGCCGCGGTTTTGTAAAACTGTTGTAGTTTGACCCCCGCGGTCAGGTTCGCCTGAGATCGGGCGTCGAAGGTCATGCTGACCGTCAACCCGAGAAAGACGAGCAGCAGAAGCATGGCCGCCACCAGGGTCGAGCCGCGTTCATTGCGATTGTATTTCATATCTCATTGCTCCTTTCTAGAGGTTGGGGATGGGCATGGAATTGTTCCAAAGGCGGAACTGGCGCGAGAAGCTGCGAATCTTGTGCCCTCCGGACCCGCCCGCATCGGCGTCGGAAAAATCTTTGGTGAGGCTCTCCACGCTGAAGTCGACCTGAACCGCCATGGTATGGCGCCCCAAGATTCGGCGATACTCCTCGACCGTCATGCTGCCGCCCCAATCAGAGAAACTCATGGCCCAAAAGTCCGCATCCAAAGCGGTGACATAGCCGTCCATGTCTTCGATGAGAATGTCGTCGGGAGCCTTGTTGGTTACATCCAATCCGGCGGAAACGTCGAATTTGGCCACGTTGGTGGCGACCACTTCTTCGACGCCGTTGTGGGAGCGAATCAGCACATTGTTCCCGCCGCGACTTTCCACAAAATAGTTGACCCGGTTGAAGGAATCGCTATCGCCGAGCTTGCGCGCCAAAAACAGGGCGGAGGGCAGCTTGAGTTCGGTCCGAACCTCGGTGGTCAGGACGAGCGAATAAGCCCGGAACAGGGTTTCAGCCGCGTAGGAGCCCAGGTCGCGCTCGAAAATGGAGTCGTCGGAAAAGGTGATTTCCATCTCGTAATCCATGCCCAGGCCCGAGGTATCCGTGTCGGGAGTCTGCACGCTGCCGATTTGCAGGATAAACGCCTCGATATCGGAGTTGCCGAGAGCGTCGACCAGGCCCGCGTTCCAAATGGCGTCCGTCTGGAATTTTTCGATTTCGTTAAAGACGCGGTACTTGTAAAACAGGAAGATGTCGCCCTCGGCAACGCCGCGCAGCGCCGCAAGGTTGTTGGAGATCAGCATGGCGCTGCCGTTGAAATTGGAAAGCGGGTCGGTGAGCAGACCCTGTAGATCGCCGAAATCAACCACGAAGGTGGGATTGCTTACCCCGCTGGTCCCCGCCATGTCGTAGTCGAACCATTGCAGGGTGACCTCGGAAAAGGAGCCGTCATGATCGAGATCGGCAAGCCCGTAAAGCGAGAGCTGCGGCACGGCTTCATCGACAATGCCGGTGGGCGGGGGTATGAATTTATAGTGAACGTTCAGTGCGCTTACATCGCTGATCCCCCTGCCCGTTTGCGAGAGATCGTATTCCAGGAGCTGAGCCACGCCGCGGGTGACCGAGGTCATGTCGCTTGCGCGATTGGCGTTGGCGGTGCTCTTGGTAATGTCGGAAAAGGTTTTCACAAGGCCGCCGAGCACGACCACGGCGATGCCCACCGCGACCAGAAGCTCGACCAGGCTGAAACCCGGCAATCGTCTTTGAATCATCATAGCGCTACTCCTCTATTCCGGACTGGGTGCTGAGCGCGGCCTCAAGCACGTAGGCGAAGGTAGGATCGCCGCCCTTCCCCATAAAGCCCGTGGTTCCCTGTTCGTTTTTCCAACCCGTCCAATTCACGCCGATCGTGATCTGCTTGTAACCCGGCTGATCCACGCTTTCAATGGAGGTCGTGTAATAGACGCCGTCGTCGTCTTTATCCACGAGGTTGCCCTCGTAGTCGAAATTGTAGTGATCCTCCATGGCGGTAGGGCTCCAAAGGGTCACGTCCGTGCTGGCCATTTCGGCCAGGATCGACTCGGCGATGACCGCGGCCTGCGCCTGGTTCTTCGAGGCGACGCTTTGGTATATGTGGTTCTGGAAAGCGATGGCCATTCCGCCCACGCCCGCCAGCAAAATTGCCAGTGAAACCATCACCTCGACCAGTGAAAATCCTCGCTGATCCACGTTCGGGCTACTCAATCCAGGTCCATGCATCGCTATCTCCTCCGCTGTTCAGGGTGGCCATTTTTACCTCTCCCATGGCGGTAACATGTACCGCGCCATAGAAGTCGTCATTGCTGGTTTTGAAATAAAAAGTTCCGCTTCTACGCGTCGCCGGACTGCCGGAAAAAACGCTGCCGTCGGGAATGATGACGAACTGATCGCTGGGAAACTCCGCTACCGTGCCCACTCCCGTCCAGTGCGTCAGCGAGGGGAGGCTTTCCGCGTCGGGATCGATGGCCTCGATATTATCGTTATAGGGCGAAACCAGCCCCAAAAGGGGAACCAAGCTTTGCCCCATCACCAGCGCCAGGTTGGTGAAATCGCCGGTGCGGTCAATATCCCGAACGGAGAGCACTCGGTTGGAGCTCTTCGTAAGCGTAAATTGCACCGGAGCCGTGTGTTCTACCGCCGCGGCGCGGGAACGGACCACCGAGGACTTGACCCACTTGAGCTGGTTGACCAGTTGATTGCGCCTCAGCGTGGTGCCCGTGGTCGCGTAGCCAATCGCCCCGAGGATGATCACGATGGAAAGCGTAACCATCAATTCCAGTAAGGTGATGCCGCGCTTGTTTGCTTTTTGAGCATTCATTTCGAAACTCCTCCCGCCTTTTCCAAGGCAATATCTTTGCCAAATCAGAAAATCCTGAAAACAAATCACTTAGATTGTCGCCGGATGTCGGCTTTCCAGATGAATCGGCAATCGGGAGATCTTCGGTGCAAAAAAATGCACCACACCAGGCCAGGGGTTTGCCGCAAAGGCGTCCCCGGCCTTCCCTGTCAGTCGGAACCCGGAGGCCAGTAAGATGATTCCTTCCCTTATCAGGATCGGCTCCTTAGAATTGCCGGCTCAAAGACTTGAAATTCAAAAATTTGGCAATCATCGTAAACTCCATGCGAGGGGCGCCGCCACCGATGCCCGCTTAATCCGACCCACCGTCATTGGCCAAAAGCGATTTCAGAGTTTCGCGCACCGGTCCACTGATCCCATGACCGCATTCGGGAATCAGCGTAAAACTACCGGCCTGGCCCATGGCCTTCAGTTCCTGGTGGCAGCGGTGAGCGCGCTCCGGGTCGACCAGTTGGTCCCGCGCGCCGTGAACCCCGTCCAGGCGAAAGCTCAGGGGCGGCCGCAGGGTCTCGGAACGAAAACGGCAGTTAATGCCGACCACCCGCCTCACCCGCTCCAGCTCCAACCCCAAAAAGGGAGCCAGGTACCCGCCCTGAGAATAACCCACCAGGGTTTTGGGCAGGTGGTTCAACCCGAGATCCTCGACCAAGGCCTTGAGAAATGCCACCGCAAAACTCATGTCGTAGAAGTAGACATCGGTTTCCGGGTCATAAAAATACCAGGTGTAGCCCAATTGATTGCCCGCGGCAGTTCTGAGGGGAACCGGAAAGGGCGCGTTGGGCGCCAACAACACATGGTTCTCTGAAATGCAATTGCGCAGGCTGGCCAAAAGGATGCGGCCGTTTTGCTGGTATCCGTGCAAAAGAATGGTCAGACCTTCAGGTTTCCGGGCTTCCCTTATTTCGTAGTCCGCGTTCCAGGCAAGGTGTATGGCGCGTTGGGGCATGGCGTGTCTCCATCAAGGATTTCTTGTAGGTTCGGCATAAGCTTGCGCAGCACCTTGGTGGTGGGCAAGGACTCGAGCGCGGCGCCATTCACCCAACGGAAACTGGTATAAGCATTTGGAGGGGCAAGCCAATCCAGTTGCTCTTCAGCCCGAAAGGGACGGACCACGTAGGTGGCGTGCAAATGGGTGAATTTGTGGAGCAGCGGGGGCAGAGCCGGGCCCCAAGGGGAGATGGGTCCGGAAAAATGCCGTTTCCAGGCCGACCCCTCGCCAGAAACGCGGGCGGGTAACTCCCACATCCCCGCCATCAGGCCCTCGTCGCGGCGGCGGGCGAGCAAAAACCGGTCTTCGCAAAAGAGAAACAGCGCATCGAAGCAAATGGCGGAGGGTTGCGCGCGTTTGGACTTGACCGGCCGGTTGCCGGGATCCTCCAGCCGCCGCACGGTCTGACAGTGCGCCCTCAGAGGACAGGCTAGGCAGGCTGGCTCGCGCGGCGTACATTGCACCGCGCCCAACTCCATCAGAGCCTGGTTGTAGTCCCCGGGCCTTTCATAAGAGATGAGTTGCTGGGCGAGGCGGGTCAGTTCCCGTTTGGTTTTCTGTTGGGCAATGTCGTCATCGAGAGCCAGCAGGCGGGTAAGCACTCGCATCACATTGCCGTCCACGCAGGCCCAACGTTGGCCAAAGGCAAAGCTGGCCACGGCCGCGGAGGTATAGGCGCCCACGCCCGCCAGCGAATCGATTTCGGCCTTCTCGCGCGGGAATCGGCCGTCGAACCGCTCTATCACCTGCCGCGCCGCTGCCTGCAGGTGGCGGGCGCGGCGATAGTAGCCCAGGCCCTGCCAGGTCTTTAAAACCAAGGCTTCATCCGCTTCCGCCAGGGTTTGCACATCGGGAAAACGCCGCAGAAAGACCTCGTAATAGGGCAGAACGGTTTGGACGCGCGTCTGCTGCAGCATCAGCTCCGACACCAAAATAGCGTATGGGTCGCGGGTCTCGCGCCAAGGCAACTGACGGTGAGAGGCGTCGTACCAGGCTAATAGGTCCTCGCGGAATGCGGCCTGGTCGAAATGGGCGGGAATGTCCATGAATGGCTCTCCTCAAGAGGCTGGACGGCGAATAGCGAAATTAGGCGGACATGGCCGGCCCGGGTCAATGTTTCACTGCCAAGAGAGTCCCATCAAACGGGGCGAATGGGGACCCGCGCGCCTCGATTGTACACGAAAGCGATCCCGGGGAAAGAGCTGGGCCAGAACTTGCGTCAGAGCAGCAATTGCCAAGGAACGTCGTTGCGCAGGTAATGGCCTTGCTCGAATTTCTTAAAATAAACCCTTACCAGCGGATGTTCGATTTCCCTGCCGGACACATCGCCTTCCAGGCTGGATTGAGCGGCATAGGTGGCCATGTCGGATCCGTCTACCAGCACGTGATACCATGGCTGCTCGCGCTTTGGCTGGGTCAGGTTGGCCTTATACCAGTGCTCCCCCGCCTGGCAGCTGAGATCGTAGTCCACGACCACGCCGCGGTACCCGTAACGCTTGTGGTGGACCAGGGAACCGGGTTGAAACAGGGGCGAAGCCTTTTCGAGTTCGATTGGCGGCTGACTCGGCAGGGTGGCGTCGAGATGGTTGCGCAACGCTTCCAACAACGAGCGCACCAGATTGTATTTTTCGATCGCGCCGGCTCGGTAAAATGCATTCACCAGGTTGATCAGCACCCGCGAAACCATTTCCTCGGCCGTGGGCGGATGCTCCATCAAGCGCTGAAAATCGATTTTGGAAGAAACCGAGAGCAGGCTCATTTCGGCCTCGCCGATCACAACCCCGCCATTAAAACAATCGATCAAACGGTTTCGGCTTCCCACCGTGGCGCGGGCCAGGAAATGGCCGGGCGAGTTGAAGCCGTGGATGTCCAGACCTAAGCGTCTGCCCGTCAAAATAAACACGATCGCGAGGCTAATCGGCAGGCCTTCCCCCTTCTCGATGACATAGCGAAGATTGCTGTGATCGGGGTGGTAAAAATTGCGTTCCGCGCCGCGCAGGCGACCTTCCACAAAAAGAAACCGATTCAGCATCAACGGCTCAACCGGCAATTTTTCGGCCAAAAAATCCTCGGCAAGGCGGTTCAAGCTTTCCGAGAGCGCCGCGGCCGACGCGCTTTCGTCCTGGATTCCAGCGAGAAAACCCATCGCCGCCTCCAGCTTGGCGGGCTCGTTTTTCTCTTCGACCCAATCGAGCCAGGACATGAGGGTTCTTCGTTCGCGAAATTTCCTGAGCACATTGTCCAGCAGATACATGGTTTCCGGCGGGGGAGGCGGGTGAGCCGATTTCAGGTAGGCCTCCAATTCGGCTCCCTGGCGGCCCAGTTCGGAAAGCACTCCCTGCCGCACGGTCTCGGACTCCGCCTCCAGCAGCTTGATCAGGTTTATTATCTTGCGAAAATCGGACATGATCCTTCTCTGCCCCGCGCCTTGGAGTTGTGTCCGGGCATTTCAGGAGCCGCGGGAAACCGCTCGCTCAAAAAGCCAATCCATAGCAAAAAAATTCGGGAGGAAATGGAACCGATCGCGCTTCATCATACCCAAAAACAGACCTTCGAACAAATGGAAAACCAACAAGATGCCGCTTGAAATTCCGCCGGTGTCGGGGTAGGCTTTAGGGTCTGAACATACAGACACAAAGCGAAGCCGGCCATCAGGTAATCCATCCGGCATGATCGACGAGGAGTAGCCCGTGACCAAACCTCAAAGCATCATCCATATGTTTTTCGAGGCATGCGCCAAATTCGACAAGCCAAACGCCGTGATGGTCAAAATAGATGGCGCCTACCAATCTTTTTCTCATAAGTTCTTCAAGCAACGCGTCAACCATTTTGCACGGGGGTTGATGGGCTTGGGAATGGGCGCCGGGGAACATATCGGCATCTTGGCGGAAACTCGTTTCGAATGGGCCATCGCGGATTTGGGAATTGTCAGCGCGGGAGGCGTTGGCGTACCGGTTTATTCCACGCTCACCGCCGACCAGGTAGCCTGGATTCTGGACAATGCCGAGGCGACCGGCGTGGTGGTGTCCACCCTGGAGCAGGCGGAGAAGGTGCTTTCGATCAAGGAAAAATTACCCCGCATCAAATTCATCATCCTCATGGACAAAGAGGAAAAATGGCCCGAGGGCGTGCTTCAAATGGATGAAGTCGAGGCGCGGGGCAGCCGGGAGGACAATGAAAATGAATACGATAGCCGCTGGCAAAAGCTCCAGCTTCAGGATTTGCTGACCATCATCTACACCAGCGGCACCACCGGCAATCCCAAGGGCGTCATGCTGACCCACGACAACCTGATCTCCAATCTCATCGGCTGCGAGCCCTTCATGCCCTATGATGAAACCGACATTCACCTGGCCCATCTGCCTCTTTGTCATGTCTTCGAGCGCATGGCCGGTTACTATTGCATGATCTTTCGCGGGGTGACCATCGCCTATGCCGAGGATATTAAAACCGTGGCCGACAACATCCGCGAGGTCCA
>JBGTRP010000210.1:0-9645 GCA_041940685.1 Acanthopleuribacteraceae bacterium | reverse complement strand
GGGTCTTCAAAGTGATCCATTATTAATCCAAAGGATTCGGGGTTAAACAGGGCGGATAATTCCAAATATATGGGCAAAAGGTCTGGGTTGACGACACCTTGGTCCGTAATATGAACAAGCCGTTTGGCTAAAAAATCTTCAGCGCGCGCTCGTTGATTTGGGGTTCCGCCGTGGTAAAGGCGCATCAGGAGATCGTGGGTGAATTCGAAATCCTTCAGACTACTCTCGTATGTGCTTTGCAGGTAATTGATTTGTTGTTCCAATTGGTTTTTTTTGGGGTTACTAAAGGATAGGCCGGGTTGTACTACCGATTTGATGTAGGTGAATAAGCCAAATCCTAAAAGAATGAGGGTTAAAAAGGCCGATAACCATTCGAAAGTAGAGGGTTTTGAATCCGCGATTTTGAGAAAACGTCGGTCCAGGCGCCTAGCCAAATCGTCGCTAAGCCCATCCAAGTCCTCCATAAAGGTACTGAGATCGTGAACAGCAGCTTTTATCGCTCTATCGCGTTGGTGCATCAACTGAAGCATGGGGATGACGCCCATGGCAAAACCAAAGGCTAAGGTGAATAGAACCATTTTAGTTAATCTCCTAATTACTCGGTTTTGCCCGCTTCAGAGAAATCTTGAGCCGCTCAACAAAGGGGCTAGCATCTCTATCTGCAAGGGTCTGTTTTTCAAATTGTCTGATGAGAGCCTGCGCTTCCTTTTGTCGACCCTGTTTGACAAGGATATAAATCAAATGATAATAAGCATCGTCGGTACCGGGGTGCCAGGGGTAGTCGTTGATAAAGGCACGCCAACGTCTTTCTTTTTCCGAAATGTTTTTATCCGTATAGGTCGTATTTGGTGGGTAAGATTTGCCCGTTTCTAGGTAGTCGTGACCGGCAATTTCAATGTATTCCTCCGTAGCCCTGGACCCATAGGCATACTCGTGGGTATTGCCAAACATTACCGTACGTGGTGCAGTTCCAATGAACGCCCCGTCCAGATATCGCTCGCCAAGGCTGGAGCCGTGGCGTACCAAGTAGACGATTATCCCCTTTCGTAGTGAGGTATCGGCTCCCGATACCCACGAACGAGCCACTATCTCGGCGGTATATACATCCGCATGCACCAGTTCGTGAAAAAATTCCAGGGCTGTTTCCTCCGAGTGGGTTGCAAATAGTTGGAAGAAATCGGATAGGAGAGTCAATCTTTCATCGTAGTTCAACCCCTCCACAAGGCAGGCGATCCAGAAACCATCACCCAGATCATCGATCGCATCGATTCTTTGTCTGGCCTCAAAGATTGCCCAGATCTGCTTTTGGGCACGAGTTCTAACCACCTTGCGATTGTAGAGTTGACCTAGGAGAGCAAGTGTTCCACAACTGGGTTGCAAATCTTCATTCTCTAGAGTGGCGAAAAACCAGTCGCAAAAACCTTTGCCTAGTTGTCGGCCCACCAGATTTTCCGGCAGAGCGGTCAGAATCCTCTCCCGTTCTTCTTCAGAACGGTCCCTCCAAGGGGATGCCATCAAAACCTCCTCTGGTGGGTAACTTGAAAAGCGCAAAACCTCAAGGAAATCTTCTAGGCTATTTAAATCGAGCTTCCGGTCAACTGAGTGGTCTGCCCACTGCTGCAGCAGGAGACCGCCAAGAGGGTGACGAAGGATTACAGGCGCAGTCTGGTAATTGCCGTCTTTATAAAGTTGCATCAACTCTTCCAGTAAAACACGGCTAGGGGTGAGCGGATAGTGTGTCAGTCGGGCCAGACGTCGTTTTTCATCCGTGATCGTGTTGAGGTCCCATTCCAACAAGCGGCGGTTAAAGACGGTATCTTTCAGTGGATACTCACGGTAAACGCGATTTCTTAAGGTCAAGCGATAGCGTTCATGGTTGGGGTTAAATTTCTTCCAAGAAGGGGCAAAGATCACCATCCTAGCCAATAGTTTGGCAAAGCCTCCCTCATTAAAAAAGGAGCGCCCAATCTCAAACTTTGGCGTGTTTCGGTATTTTAGAGCACGGATACACTCGCGAATTGAATTGCTGATGGTGAGATGCAGTAGGGCCACTGTGAGTATAATGAGGAACAATTTTTTAAGCAGAGGATGAACTTTTTGTCTAGTAAACAAAATACACCCCGCTTGAGTAAATATCTGCCAATTTTTGGCTCCAGCGAACTCGATGAAAATTTAATATATTACCCTCATCTAATTTTATTACAATCGCCATTACATGTTTGTACTTACTAACATCTCTATACAGGATTAAAGCCACTCTTTCGCTAACTCCAACATTAACCAGCCTGCCTTGGATGGTTTCATCAAATAAAGTCTTGTAAGCTGCTGAATAGGAGTATTGTACAATAGATACTCGGTATTGTTTCCGAACATAATTTTTTTCGACAATAATTAGACCTTGTAGGTAGAGGTAGGAAGGGTAAAATTTATAAATATCGTAGAAAGCAAAATTTTGTGCAGGGTATAATTTTAGAGCAGAAATTAGTCCATTCCTGTCGGGAAGTTCGCGGCCCAGGCTGTCATACAAGGGGCGGTCTTCGCTATCATTTTCGGTAAACAGTGGAAGAAGCCCAGCTTGTTTGGATGGCTTGAACTCGGTCTGGAAAGCAATTTCCCCACGAATTTTGGGTTCCACCGAAGAGCCAGACGTTTCTTCTGTTGATAGGATAATCAGCAGCAACAGGTAGGCGGCAAGAGCGGCCAAACCAAGGTTGAATCGCTTGCCGAGTCCGCCCTTAAGCAGGTAGTGCGTATGATGAGTAAAATCTCCTTCCCAGTTAGTAGCCCTCTCCTCTGGGAACCAAAGTGGCACCAAAAACTTACTCTGGGAAACGGTTTTAAATTTCCCCGGTTTATTGTTGTTTAAGTACAAATCTTTTAATTCATTACGCATCCATTGAGTGCGCACACTTTGCTTTGTAATAATGGTACATACTATACCGGCATGTTTAATTGCCTTTGTTTTGGGCGATAGTGAACCTTTATCCTCAATCGCGCCGTTTTTGTGCCAAACTACGTACCGATTCTTGCGTAAGTCTTTGGATATTTTCTTCGCTAAATCGTGGTTTTGCTTACTGTAAAGAAGTAGAATTGTTTGCGGGTTTGAATTCGAAAGCCTCAAGGGACAATCTCCTTGAGAGTTTGATTTGCATTTATTTTAAAAAAATATAATTTCATATTATTGATATTTTTGAATAAATTAGAACTACCAGAGATTTTCGCACAGCCAGTTGTATATGAGCAAGTTTTTGACTTCATTTTGTCTCGACCTAAGATCGAGAATCACTTAAATCCGAATGGCTACTCATAAACAGTAGTGAACAGGAAGCTTTGATCATCTCACTTTTTTTGTTTTGGCCTTTGAAATAGTTCAATCCTCTCTAACTTTGAAGGAGTCTCAACATGGAAGGCGCCCCGAAACACCCGCAGACCAAAGGTCGAGGATGGTGAGTGGGCGCCGGAGCTATTGGCTTGTTTGAAGACTACCTTTTGCCTAGATCTAATTGCCTGATTTTATTTGCTTTGTGTTCATTATTTTGATTCGAAATACTTTCTGCCAACCTTTTGTCCACTTTAAACCAACCGATTCAGTACTTTTCCAAAAGGTGGGTTTTCGGTACTTCTTTCTGGCGGTTCGGGGCCTCCGCGGTTGGGATCGAGAGGGCAATCCTGCCCCGTGGATCCGTGTTTATCCTGATCTGTTTGTTCTGATCCAACTTTTTCAAAACCAATATCGCATTCACCATCGGCACGCCGGATTACTTATTCGCGGACAAAAGACATGCATGCAACCAAAGCCGCCTGGCTGGATGATGGGTTCGGATATTATCGGCCCCATCGCGGATGATATAGTTTGGCAAATGACTTTGAATCCGGCTCATGGGGCGAGCAAAACTTGATGGCATTGTTGGGGCCAATGATCGGAAATCGACAACTCCCCTGATCCGGTTCAAGAAACCCCGTGGTAGAAGGGATGACATGACCGAGGAAGAAGCGAAATCCGCTCCCATGAGAAGTCAACCGCGTGGAGAAGTCCTCGTGTATCGAGCCGATGATGGTGGGATCAAGTTGGAGGTCCGCCTTGAAAACGAGACTGTGTGGCTCACCCAGCAAATGATGGCCGAGCTTTTTCAGACCACCGTGGCCAATATCAGCATGCATATTCGCAATATTTACAAGGAGAGTGAGCTTAAGCCGGAAGCAACTGTTCAGAAATTCTTAACAGTTCGCCGGGAGGGTAAGCGCCGGGTTCAAAGGGCCCTGGACTACTACAACCTCGATATGATCATTTCGGTCGGCTACCGGGTGAAGAGCCTGATCGCCACCCGTTTTCGCATCTGGGCGACCCGGCGGCTCAGGGAATATCTGGTCAAAGGCTTCGTCATGGATGACGAGCGCCTGAAGAATCCACCAATCAAAGGCTCCGGGGTCCCCGACTATTTCGACGAAATGCTGGTCCGCATCCGCGACATTCGCGCCAGCGAGAGGCGCATGTACCTGCGGGTGAGAGAAATATTCGCCATGGCGGCAGACTACGAGCCAAGCCTGAAAGAGACTAAGCACTTCTTTGGGGTCATCCAGAACAAACTGCACTTCGCGGCGACCGGCATGACCGCTGCCGAGCTGATTCAGTCGCGAGCCAATCATCTGCTGCCCAATATGGGCCTGACCAATTGGAAAACCGGCGAGGTGCGCAAGACCGATGTCACCATTGCCAAAAACTACCTGGACGAAAATGAGATTGAACAACTCAACCGGATCGTCACCATGTGGTTGGATTTCGCCGAGGATCAGGCCCTGCGGCGCAAGCAAGTGTTCCTGAAAGATTGGGAGCGGAAACTCGACGATTTTTTGCGGTTCAATGAGCGGGAAGTCCTCTCCCACGCCGGCAGAGTGAGCGGACCGGAGGCCAAAGAGCGGGCCCAGGCGGAGTATGAGCGATTCGCCGCGCGCCGTCGGGAACACAAAGAAAGCCTGGAAGAGGCCGATATCATGAAGCGGTTGGAGGCCGCCGCCAGGGAACTAGCCGGCAAGAAGAGAGGCCAGAAATGAAGTGGGGGCCCGAAGGCCCCCGCGCCGGTTACTTTTGCGTGTGCAGGTAGGTGATGTTGATCGCGGTGAAGTTGGTGAAGGTTTTCTCATCGGACCTGCGGTAGGTGATGGCGAAATCGATGCTGACCACGTCGCCCTTTTGCAGGTACTTGTTCGCGTTGGCGGCGACCTTGTTCCAGGCGGTGATTTTGTGCCATTGGGTGTCGCCGCTGTAGGTTTTCTCGGGAATGGAGAGGGTGAGTCGTTGGGTGTCTTTGCCGGCTTTTTCCAACTCGCTGATGTGTCCGATTCTGCCGGTGATGTTTGCGATTAACTTGGTCATGTCTGTCTCCTTTTGATTCGGGGCGCCGCCCCGTTGATGCAAATGGGCCATCGCGCCTGGATGCTCGGTCAAGAAAAAAAGCGGAGGGTCCACATGTGGAAACCGTTTTTATTCTTGAAGCGGCGCGGCCGCGGTCCGGGAAAGCCAAAGCCGATACATTTGTGCAAGCAACGGGAAGGCCGCCGTTCAAAGGAGTGAACCTGAACCAGGAATGCAACGAATCCCCAAGAATGGCCAGCAAGAGCGAAGGCCGCGAAGTAACCAGCGCCCTCAAAATCCTGAGCAACCGGCGAACCCGGAACCGCATTTTCCTGGATCAAGAACCCGGCCCCAACGCGATTTGAAAAAGGTGGAACCTGGCAGGCTTTGCCCTTGGACCAAGGAAGGCCAAAAGAACCGGAGCCTCACACCTGGCTGCGGACCTCATACGCGAATGTTACCGGCGCATTGAGAATTTGGGCATGAAGATCCACTCCCACTATTGATAGAAGTCGAAACCCAAGGCCTTCATGAACCTTGAGCGAACCGCCTGTATATCAAGTTTTGTTTTCCTATGCCAAGGCAGAATGTCTTGAATCCATTTCGTTACTAGTTTTTTCTCAAATTTTGGATAAAATGACGAACATTGCATGTGCTGGAAAAGTGCGGACAGGGTAGCCGTTGATTCAACGAGGCCTGAACAGGTGTTCCGCAAATCACGATCTCCCACAGGTTGAATCTCCAATATGGATTCTGTTTCTCCCAAAAAGACACTGGCCGTCATTCTCGGCGCCAGTGATTGGCCGCTTGCCGATTTTGGGGGAAGTCCCTCCTTCTCCAACTCGGCGAAAGCGTTCCGGGCTTATTTGCTGGATGACCAGGGTTTCAACCTTCCCGAGGCGCAACTGCTGGACCTGTTCGATGATGAAAACCCCTCCTCGGAAATGGTGGTCGAAATCGGTAGGTTTCTGGCGTCCCATTCCCGAAAGGATCACTACCGCGATGTGCTGGTCTACTACGTGGGTCATGGTTTTTTTAATGACTCAGACAACCACTATTGCCTTGCGGCTCGAAAATCCCAAACCGATTATTTGGGCGCCACGAGCCTGCGCATGGCCGACCTAGCACTATGTTTGAAAAATAGTGCGCGCCACCTGCGCCGTTTCCTTTTTTTGGACAGTTGTTTTGCCGGCGCATCCGTTCCAAACCTTCAGTCTGAACAAGTACACGTGGCTGTCCGCAAGACAGCTCGAGCCTTTCCCTCGAAAGGCACCTTGATCTACTGCGCCTCCAGCAAGGAGGATTTCGCGGTAGCCCCGCCGGATCAACCCTACACCATGTTTTCCGGCGCCTTCATACAAAGCTTACGAAGCGGATCTGCCGAAATGGGTTCCCACCTCACCATGAGAGATTTGGAAGACTTGGTTTGGCGCTCCATTCGGGAGACCTTCGAAGAAGGCTACGTGGTGCGTCCCGAGCTGCATTGTCCCGAGAAGCGGGAAGGAGATTTGAGTGAGATCCACCTTTTCCCCAATCCCGCCTACCAGGAAACGCCCCAATGGAAGGGAAAAAGCATCTTTCAGTTCGGAAATCTCAGCGTATCCTCTTCTCAGGGAGGCGTTTTGTTCCTGGACGGCAAGCGGGTAAAACGCCTGGAACAATTCGAAATCTATGTTCTGGAAAAACTAAAAGCGGGGAATCACCGCGTCCGTATTACCGCCGATGGTTTCCGCGAGGTGAAGGAAAAAATCCTCCTGCACCCCAATGAAACCCAGGCCCTGGACTACGATCCCAAACCGATTGCGCCACCGCCCAACCAAAAGGAACCAACCCAAACGAAAATCTCCAGCACCAAGCTTCAAACCAACACTCACAATGTAGGCGAGGTCCGAACTTTTCACGAGGGCGGTCTGGAACTCGAGATGGTGTGGTGCCCATCGGGAACCTTTCTGATGGGCAGCCCGGAAAGCGAAAAAGAAAGAAAGGATAATGAAACCCCACACGAGGTCACTCTGACGAAGGGTTTCTGGCTGGCCAGGACCCAGGTGACCCAGGCCCAATGGAAGGCGCTGATGGACGGTAAAAATCCAAGCGGGTTCAAAGGTGATAAACTGCCCGTGGAAACCGTTTCTTGGGAGGATGTGAACGCATTTATCGATAAGCTGAATAAAAAGACCAGCGTGAAATACAGGCTGCCCACGGAAGCGGAGTGGGAATATGCCTGCCGGGCGGGGGCGGCGACGCCCTTCCATACCGGGCAAAACCTGACGACCGATCAGGCCAACTACGACGGCAACTATCCTTATGCAGGGTTCCCGAAGGGAGAATACCGGGAAAAGACCACTGCCGTGGGAAGTTTTGAGCCCAATGCCTGGGGACTGTACGACATGCATGGCAATGTGTGGGAATGGTGCTCGGATTGGTATGGGCCTTATTTGGGGAAAAAGGAAACCGACCCCACCGGACCTCCAAAGGGCTCGTACCGCGTGATCCGTGGCGGTAGCTGGAACTTCCTCGCCAGGTACTGTCGGTCTGCGTTTCGCGACTTCTGGCGCCCGGACGGCCGCGGCAGCGACGTTGGCTTCCGCCTGCTGAGGACTCCCGAGTAATGCTTTTCTCTTTTACCCTTTTACCCTGTGCCGCCTCCGCGGGCTGGAATGGAGTCCGCCAAGGCCCAAGCGCAGCGGGCCTGGCGGTACGGAAAGGAAGCCCGCGCGAACCCACCTCCTTCCAGTGAGCTTTAAGAAAACATCTTGTTCGTAGTTTTCCCCAAAAATGCGGTTAAAATGAGAATCCTCAACTGAATAAAACGAACTTTAGCTTTTCCCAATTCCATGGGACTAGATTTCAGCCCTAAACTTTCCTCTTCCGAACAATTACCGGGAGGCCTTTTCCCCTATATGGACCATGTTTCTCCCAAAACCACGCTTGGCGTCATCCTGGGCGCCAGTGAATGGCCGCAAGCCAATTTGACGGGAGGTCCCGCCTTTTCCAACTCCGCGCGGGCCCTCGCCGCCTATTTGCTCGATGAAAAAGGGTTTCATCTGCCATCGAGGCAACTGCTCAATTTATTCGATAGCGAGGAAACGCCTACCGATATGCTCATGCGGTTGGGCAAGTTCATCGACAACCAAACCAAGTCCGGCAAGTTCCGCGACGTGCTGATCTATTACGTGGGCCACGGCTTGTTTCACGGTTCCGACAACCGCTACTACCTGGCCATCCGCAAAACGGAAACCGAGTATGAGGATATCACCAGTTTGCGCATGGCCGATCTCGCGCGCCGTCTAAAAAAGAGCGCCCGCTTTTTGCGGAGGTTCCTGATCCTGGACAGTTGTTTCGCGGGCGCCGCCACGCGCAGCTTTCAGTCGGAAAAGGTGCAGGTAGCCGTGCGCAAGACAGCGCGGGCCTTTCCCTCGCGAGGAACGCTGATCTACTGTTCCTCCAGCAAGGAGGACCCGTCTTTAGCGCCGCCCGATCACCCCTACACCATGTTCTCGGGCGCCCTCATCCGCTCTCTACGGGAAGGATCGGCGGATTTCCAGCCCCGGCTGAGCATGAATGATCTGGATGGCTTGGTATGGAAAACGATTCGGGAAAAGTTCGATGAAGACTACGCTGTCCGGCCGGAGCTGCACTGCCCCGAAAAACGCGAGGGCGACCTGAGTGAGTTGCAACTGTTTCCCAACCCTGGCCGGCCGGAGGAACCGGAATGGCGGGCCAAAAGGGTTTTGCAATACGGGAATCTCAGCATTTCTTCTTCCCAGGGAGGCACTCTTTTTCTGGATGGAAAAAGAGTGGATAATCTGGAGCAATTCGAAATTTACTTGTTGGAAAACTTAAAGGCGGGAACGCACCACATCAAAATCCGCGCGCCGGGGTTCCGCGATGTAGAAGAAAAAGTGCTGTTGCGTCCCGATGAAACCCTGGCCATGGACTACGATCCTGACCCCATTGCTGATTCCTCGGAGGCCCGTACTCAGGCGGGAGAAACACAGCCTCCTCGGCAACGGATGCCCGCCGCACCTGCCGGTTCGGCCATTACAGAATCAAGAGCCGTTTCTAATAAACCAATACGGCCTTGGTTGGTCTGGCTCCTCACGGCAACCCTTGCGGTTGTGGCCGGATTTCTCGTCTATCAATTTTTGCCTCGTGGAGCTGGTGAGAAATTGCCCAATACATCCTCTACCAACCTGGAAGATACCTCGAGGACTATGGGTGACTCTGAGACGGAGAACCTTTTAGATACGGAAGTACCTCCGGGCGAAAACCTACCCCAGAAAAACCCAGAG
>JBGTRP010000209.1:0-9646 GCA_041940685.1 Acanthopleuribacteraceae bacterium | reverse complement strand
CCACAAGAGCGCGGCCGCGTTCGAGAACCTCCCGTTCGAGTTCTGGGTCTGTGACCCCGAGGGACGCTTCGCGTCGGGACGGGAGCTCCACGAAGCGATCCGCACGCGACTCGGCAAGGGGATGGCGGAGCGGGCCACGGCGTCGGGCAGCCAGTGCCGGGCGCTGTGGCGCAGGTGGTCGGTCAGCTGTGCCAGCAGTTGCCCGCCGTTACGCCAATGATGCCAGTACAACGGTACATCGATCGGGGTATCGCTGCAGATTTCCACCAATTGGCCGCTGGCCAGTTGCTCGCGGGCCTGCAACTCGGGCACCAGCCCCCAGCCCAGGCCCGCCTCGGTCATGCGCAGGAAGCCTTCGGATGACGGGCACAGGTGGTGCAGGAAACCATCCTCCATGCCCAGCGACGCCAGGCCCGGCGCCTGGAGATCGCCGATGCTGTTAAGCCGCATGCGTGGTCCGGAGACGGCGTTGCCGACGGCTCTTTGAACTTTGACGCCGATCAAATTGGGCAACAACAGGCGCGGGCGTTATCGGAGCATTACCGGCGGGTGCTGATGGCCATGACAAAAAACCCGGAGGCGGGCCACCACTTTCACTCTTGGATAGAAACCAGTCCTGCCGCAAATGGATTTCGCCCTGACGAGGAGTCGCCGGATCTCGCGATTGGATTCGTGGCGCGTTTCGAGCGGAGGGCCGCTCAAATCCCGGATGCGGTCGCCGTAGAAGACGGGGTTCGTTTCTATACCTACGAAGCACTGAATCGGGCTGCAGACCGATTGGCCGCGGCCCTGCGCGCGCGAGGGGTTGGTATGGAGGATCGTGTGGGCCTGCTGCTGGAGCGCGGTTTTGAAATGGTGCTGGGCATGTTGGCTTCTCTCAAAGCCTGGGCTGCCTACGTCCCCTTGGATCCCTCCTATCCGGTTGAACGTCTGCGTTGGATGATCACGGATGCAAATCCGGTTTTATTGCTTGTTCTACCTTCCACAACTGGAATAATTCAAACACCGGTCCCTTGGGTTTTGGTGAATTCCTATGAAACAGATGAGGGGCCAGTAGCTCCCCTCTCTCCGCGCGCGCATCCTCGCCAGGCCGCCTACCTGATTTATACCTCTGGCTCCACGGGCCGGCCGAAGGGAGCGCTCATCGAGCATGCCGCGCTCACGCATTTCTGCCTGGCCGTGACCGATGAATATGGCCTGGCCCCAAACGATCGCGTTCTCCAATTCTGTTCCATGAGCTTCGATATGTCGGTTCGCGAGATCTTTCCCACCTTGCTGGCAGGGGCCGCTCTGATCATCGCTCGCCACGATCATGGGTTGACCGGTCCCGAGTTGGAGCGCCTCATCTCCGGGCGTAGGCTTTCCGTAATAATTTTGCCGACCGCTTTTTGGCATCAGTGGGTTGTTTCGCTCGGGAAAATTTCTCCTTGTCTCCGTATTCTCGACGTGGGAGGAGAGCAAGCGGACTTGTCGCGATTGGAAAAATGGCAACGACTAGCGCCACCCTCCTCGCGATGGGTAAACACATACGGGCCCACCGAAACCACCGTGGTTGCCTCCTGGTATACGGTTCGGTCGGATCAGGCCCCACCACCGACGCGATTGCCTATTGGCTCCCCGCTGCCTCGTACCACGATCCATGTTTTGGACGCTTTTTTAAATTTGGCGCCCATTGGAACCCCTGGAGAAATTGTCATTGGGGGTTCGGGTTTAGGGCGGGGCTATCATCGGGCGCCTAGCCTCAGCGCATTGAGTTGGATTCCCGATCCATTGGCGGGAAAAACCGGTCCTGGGTCGCGTTTGTACCGGACGGGTGACCTGGGCCGATGGTCCTGGGATGGGATCAACCTTGAATTCTTAGGGCGACGAGATAAGCAGCGCAAACTGCGTGGGTATCGCATTGAGTTGGGCGAGGTAGAGGCCGCGTTGCGGGGGCATCCGTCGGTTCAGGAAGTTGTAGTTGATATTCGAGCCGATGCATCGGGATCGGATCGGCTGGTGGCCTGGTACCTTGCCGAACCCGATACCTCGGCCGAAACACTGACCGTTTTTCTTGAATCCGCGCTGCCGGCTCCCATGATACCGGATCAGTGGATGGCGTTGAGGAAATTCCCCATAACCCCTTCCGGAAAAATAAATCGCCGCGCACTGCCCATACCGGATTCGACCAGGACTACAGCTTGGTTGGCGCCCAGAAGTCTTATGGAAAAACGGTTGGCGCGCATTTGGGAAACCGTTCTAGATGTGCGGCCTATCGGTGTCCGCGACAATTTCTTCAAAAAGGGTGGACATTCCCTCAAGGCCGTAATGGTTTTGAGTCTGATTGAAACCCATTTAGGCAGGCGGTTGCCCGTGGGCATTCTCTATCGCCACCCTAGCATCGAATCCCTGGCAGCCTGGTTGGAAGAGACCCGAGCTCCTGATGATTCGCCGCTGGTTTTACTGCGTTCAGGCAAACAGAAACCCGCTTGCTACCTGGTGCATCCCGCCGGCGGTCAAATCCATTGGTACCTAAACCTGGCCTACGCCCTTGCCGAGGGTTACCCCATCTATGGAATCCAGACACCGCTCTCTTCCTACCAATCCCATCGGGGCCAGGCCATCTCAACGCTCTGTACGACCTATCGTTTGGCCTTACAACGACAGGATCCTGATGGCGTGTTCCTATTGGCGGGTTGGTCCTCGGGCGGTCAAATTGCCTTTGAACTGGCTTCTCAACTCGAAGCCACGGGGTGTTTGGTCAAGAACTTGGTTCTTATCGACAGTTTGGGGCCAGGCCATCAATTGACTAAGAGACAGGAAACAACGAGCGCTCTCCCATTCCCCCTTCATATTTGGGGAGGGTTGGAAAAATTGGGCCGTAAGAATTTACCTATGGATCAAAAAAAATCCTTGGAATCTCAACTACCCCAAATTTTGAAGGTTCTCCGACAGGAAGACCTGATTCCTCCTGGAACTAGCATCGCTTTTTACCAACATTTGTTGCGCCTTTATCAAGCCCAGAACTCAGCCGTCCGTGCTTACCGACCTTGGGCATCCTACAAAGGGAAGGTAACCCTTATCCGATCTAAGGACACCAGCGATGGGACAGGCCAAAGGGAAAGGGATCCTACACTTGGTTGGCAGTCGTTTTGTCAACAACCCATTAGGCTTTTCGATCTCCCTTGTGGGCATTTCGAACTGCTGGCCGCGGAAGGGGTAGGGGCCTTAGCGAGCTTTTTGGAAAAGGACCTTCCTTGATTGATGGAAAGAAGGCAATGGAAGTCAATCCAGTTTTTTTTGGGTAAATAACCTCATTCCAAACAATGCCCCGGTCTTTGGTGGCTGTTGTATAACCCCTCCCTGAGTCGCACGTACACCTCGCTTCCGCTTTTGCGCAATTGGAATTGTTTCGCTACCCTCCGGCAGAATGCTCGCGTACCCAACACCAGGCTGTAGCGCGCCCATTGGGTTCGATGGAACACCATCTCCAGCAGCGATTCCAGGTCCACTTCCCTCACCAGCCTGTCCAACTCCCCCAGTTCGGTTGGAAAACCACCCGGCTCGCCTCGCTCCTCAGCAGCAAGGTGATCGACCAATAAACCGAATGCCCTGGATCGCTTCCTTTCGTTATATCGGCTCAGGATCGACATCTTCGGCACCTTCACTCCCGAGGCGCGATGCCCTGCCTGTTGGAAACGACCGGCCGAGCACCATCGGTATTCTGACGGCCTCTTGCAAAGACCCGCGCGGACCCCGTTCAGCTCTACATAGGCCATGCAGGCCAGCAGACTCACGCCATCCTCGATCAGCACGCTTTTGAAGCGACCACCCCAAACATGGCCTCGGTTGCCCTCGACTTTGTTGATATGTGCGGCCGCGGTTTGGTTCAGGTCCTTCATGAATTCCGAGAGGTCGGTCAGCTTATCCCGCCAATGATCCACCTGGCTTTCAGACCAAACCCGGGGATAGCGCATGGCGTGGAAGTATCGTTGAAAACGCCGTCGGATCTCCTCCTCGGAGAAATCGCCTTTCCGGACCGAGAGCACAATATGATAATGATTGCTCATGACGGCAATGGCGTGAAGCTCGACGAAATAAATGGAAGCGAGCCAAAGAATTTTGCGGTAGAGCCACTCTTTGAGGAAATCGTGCTGAAAGAAAAAGGAACCGGTGACGGTGCGTGTCATGACGTGATAGGAAGCGCCGTCGCGTTGTAATTTGATGCGATTGGGGCGTGCCATTCCAGAACCTCCCTGAAGCGAGAGTCGACCCGTAAGTGCAAAGGTCTCGCGAAAAAGGATTTATGGCGGGGAAGAGGAATCCGATTCCAGACAAGGAAAAAGGAGACCTCCCCGCGAGGAGAGAAAGGCCGCCGGCGGCTAAAGCCAGGTTACCCTGGCTGTTAGGGAAAAGGCCAGGGAAAATTAAAAGAAAATGGCCTGGCCCCGAACGAGACCGAACGGAACGAATGAAGTAGAAAAGATGGCCTGGCCCCAAAAGAATTATGGTTTGAATATCCTTACCTGATGTTTGAAGTTCGTGCTCCGCCGTTTTTCATAGAATAGATGCACCAGGCCTTGATGGATGCCCATGAGATTTCCCCGGTAAGTGACAGGAGAGCCCACCGCCTGTCCATTCATTTCGAAGCGGGCGAGAACTTGTAGATGGGAACGCGAATCTCCAGGATCGGGAATTTCATACCCCATCAGTAGCCCTTCGCCTACTGGATAGAGGCCATTGACCCGACTCCATGAATATAACCAGTTTAGGTATTGATCATAGCCGCGTATTTCTTCATCAAAAAAGCGTGGCGGATCCAAAAACCCTGAAAGGGCAACAGAAAGAGGTCGGGGGTTCAACGTCCATCCACCTGAATCGCCTTTTTCAGGCAAGTACTGCCGCAAATCGCGCGAAAGCTGAAAGGCCACGAAGAGGTTTCCCGAAAGTTGGTCTTCCACGATGTAATGAAGCTTGAAGTTTTGGCTCAAGCGCGTTTGATCCATGGTCAATTCGTGGAAGGGCAAACCCAACCGGCGCACCCGCACCCGATCCTCCTCGAATTCGAAAGTTATCCGCCGAAGTAACTTGGCTCGGGGGCTTTGCCACAAATCAATCACACCCCAATCGAGGCCAAAAAGATACGAAGGCGTTCGAATGAGTTGTCGGAAATACACATCGCGCGGGTGACCCCTGTCGTCATGTTCGTACCCTATTCCGAGGAATTGGCCTTCACCGTTGAAAAATAGGGAACGCTGTCGCTCGCCATCCACCAGCCAATAGACATCGCGTTCGGGCTCGTAGTAGAGGGCCACGATGAGTCGGAAACTCGAGTAACCCTCAATCCGGCCAATGCGGTTTCGCAACCGACCGTCCTGGCTCCAGTGGAAAACTTCCCTCTGATTATGCGCGAGAAAGGAGCCGTCCGATGCCAGCCACACATTTCCGAAATGAGGCGGCCCCAGGCTGAAATCCACGGATTCCAGGGAAATCACCTTTAATGGATCGGCCCAACCCAACAAGGCGGCATACAGGAAAAGACCCCCCACGAGGCCTCGGATATTTCCCGACGCTCCAGAAGCCATGAAAGCTTGGCTAGATGGATTCAGGCGGGATGCCCCCATGGCAGGGGCCTCCAGGGGCGCCACAGCTCGCTGGCCACCATTCGCGCACCATAAACTCTTGGGTGGTGGGTTCCGATGACGCCACTGCGCCCAGGGTGATGATAAGGAATACCAATAGCTTCTTTTTCAAGTTTCGCTCCTTTTCCTCAGAATTGATCCGAATCACGATGAACATGGCGGATCTCGATATATTTGCGGTTTCCCAATTGTGCTGGACGCCAATCAAGCCCCATGTAATCCAACAATCGTTGCCAGGTCATATTGGCCACGTAAAGGGTGAAGCGTTCCTCCTGGATTTCGGGATTCACCTTGATTTCATAGCCGAGAGTGGCGGAAATATCCTCGGCGATTTCCCGAAGCGGCTTGTCCTTGGTGATAAAAATCGAGAATTTGTGGTAGACCGGCAGCATGGGCGCCGGCCTCGTCAGCATGAGGCCCCGGTCGAGACTCAAGCGACCCACATGTTCCTCCAGGTTGATCAAAAAATCCTCGATCCTACTCACCCGAAAAATGCCGTGAACCTTTCCCTCAATGGGTTGGAGCCGGCCTTGATTATCCAGAAACCCTCGATAAGGAATGTTTTTCAGAAAAGCCAGACCCCGCAGCAATTGGTCTAAATTGTCTGGATGATTCCAAACAATGATGTTGCGCGACTCATAGGGTTGGTAAACGGGTAGCCGGGGATGTTCGAATTGCATCCATTTCAGGGTCCCCTTGTAATTCAGCTCAAATCCATTGAAGCGAATATCGGAGATATAGCCTTGATAAGACCCCAGGCGCACCCAATCTCCCAGCCTGTAAACGCCCATGTGGCCAATGATGGCCCGAAGCTTGGGAAGAATCAGCACCGCGATCGGAGAATGCGGATCTTCCGTGTCCAAAGAAGTGACGCGACCAGATTGCAACTCCAACTGGGCGATATCCCCTACCAACAATTCCATTAGCGCTTTTTCTTCGACTCCGCCAAGAAGAGCCCGCAATGCCTTGGCTTTTTGCATGGGTGGAGCTTTACTCGTAAGGATCTCGACTCGTTGCGGCTTGATTTGCGGCTCCGCTCCCCGCGACCACATCCAAATTCCGGCAGCCAGAACCAAAACCGTCCACATGATCAAGTGCAGGGGCCGGAGGAAACCAACCAGGATTTCCAAATTTTTCCGGGGTCGAAGATCTCGACGGCGGCGCCGCAACAAATAAGCCAAATGATCTGGATCCGGCGGACCAAAACTCACGGGTTTTTTGATCCACCGGGAGAGCCTTCGGCCTGGCCGTCTCAACAAAACCAGGTAGTTTCGACAAAAGTCGACCACCATTGGGCTCGGTCTCATTTGTAGTGGATTGACCGAGGCGCAGGGGGCCAGGCCGACCCACCTGACTTCTTCGCCAACCAACCAAAAATCCTCTGTACACAACGAACCTAGAATCACACCGCGCCGTTCGAAATCCCGCAATAGCTCAATCAACTCCAACAGGTAGTGGATTCGTTCCAGATCATTCATCGCGGCCATGGCCTTTCGAAGGGGTCTACCGCCTGACCAGGGCATCACCAATACGCCGAACTGCCCTTGCGCTATTTCATCGGATACCCAACCCTTTAGCCAATCCATCATAGTGCTGTCATTTTTTCCGTGAATTGCCGGGGGAAAAACAGCCGTCAAACCCGAATCAAAGGGGCTTTCCGCCAGCGCCTTTCTCCGCGCCAGCTCAAGAGCAAACACATTTGCATCACGGCAGACCTTTATCAAAACCTCTCGGCCATGGCGAATCCCTAATAACGAGGTTTCGCGCGAATGTTGACTCAACCGAGTGTGAATTCGGAAGGATAACTGGCTTTTTGAGGCAGATGGCATCATTCCCCCGACCGCATGAGGCGAAATTACCCCAAAATCCTAAATCGGAAGAATTCTTAATACCAGAGAAAAATATTATTCACGGATAATAAAGAATCTCTATGATTGATTTCCTCGCGGCTGCTCGGTACTTGGTTGAGGGGCAAACGCAACCAATTGATGGGAAGCCACCCCACTGCACCAGAGAGGAAGCTCAATGCCTACGGTAAAGATGGCCTGGCCCCAATTACCAATGACCCATAGAAATCACATGATGGCCTGGCCCCAAAAATTATTCCTCTTCCAAATTCAGTTCTTCGGCGGAACCATGCAACTCGCGCAAGCCCGATTCGAGAGTCTGAACCGCGCTTTCCAGGCGGCTCTTAAGGGTTTCATTACCGAGTTTCATCTTGTCGTAATCCCCGCGTAGCGCTTGGTATTTCTCCTGGAGATCCTCCCGTTGCCGCGACTCTTTTTCCAGGGATGACGCCCGGTCACGAGCCTCCCGGGTATTCTGTCTCTCGGCCTCCAACAAGGCCTGATGTTGGCCGCTTAATTCTTGAAGGGCCTTTTCGTGTTCCTGATCCTTTTCCTCGATCCGATGGTTCATTTGAAGCACCCGGTCCTTGAGCTGCTGGGAATGGGTTTCTTCGCTTTCAAGCGCGGATTGCACCCGATCTTTCTCCGATTCTAACTGCGCAATTTTCGAAGCGGATACCTCGCGTTCGGTTCGCAGCCTCTCAACATCCTGCTTAGACTGTTGCTCCAGCTCAGCAAAACGGGTTTCCCATTGCTTGTGGCTTTCTTTCAAGCTCGCGATTTCTCGATCCCGATGCTCTATTTCGGTACTATATCGAGTCTCGAGGTCCTCTCGATCCTTGGCGGCTTTCTCCTCTGCTTGCCGGAGCTCATTGGTGTGAGACTCCTCTCGCATCTGGCGTTCACGCTCAAATTCTTGCTCACGGACTTCGGTTTTTTTCCGCAAATCTTCCTGAGCATCTTCGGCGCGTTCGAGGGCGGATTCCATCTTAACCCAGGCGGATTTTTTCTCTTCCAACTCCAGACCCAGCTTTTCAAGCGTAGCCTCTTGCTGACGCCTCGTCTCGTCCAGCTCTCGCTCGTGCTGTTGGGCGGATTTTTCCAACTCTTCTTTCAACTCGGCAACCCGCGCGGACAACCCCGCGTTTTGAGCCTTGAAAATATCATCATCGGCTTTTCTTTGAGACTCCTCCCGCTTGAGCCGCTCTTCTAGTTCTTCAAGTTCCCGCGCCTGCTTCTCCGCATTCATTTTCATTCGATCTTCGCGCTGATCGGCTTGCTTCAGGCTCTCTTCCAGGGTTTCGATTCGTCCGTGATACTCTTGATTCTGCTTGCGTTGTTCCTTGAAACTCGTTTCCAGGCTCATGAGCCGGCCCTCGGAATTTCGCGCGCGTTCCTCCGCCTCTTCCAAAACCTTTTCCTTGGTCTCTACGCGATTCTTTTCCCGAGCAAGATTGTTTTGAGCCTCTGAAAGCTCTTCCTCCAAGGATTGGAATTGCTGCTCTCGCTCCTTCAGCGCGCGCCTTTGTTCCTCCAAATCGCCTTTAGTCTGTTTGAATTGGGCTTGTAACTCATGCAATTCGCCCTTCAGGTCTACCGCGGCGGCCGCATCCTTGCGCGCGGTCTCCAATTCTTCTTGCACCTGCTTTAGTTTGCGGTCATGCTCCTTGCGCATCTGTTCCGCTTCGGACTCGGCACTTTGCTGTTCAAGCTGGGTCGCCGCTAGTTTGTCCCTCAATGCACTGGTTTCTTTCTCGGCTGCCTCAAGCCGTTCAGCAAGTTGTCGGTCTTTTTCCCCAGACTGGCTCGCCTCCGACTCCAACTCCTCGATTCGCCGTTCTTTTTCACTCCATTTTTCCTTAAGTTTCTTGTACTCCTTTTCCATCTGGTTATAACTGGTCATGAATGTATTGAAAGCATTCACTTCCTTGCGCAGATAATCCAACTCCCGCTCCTGCCCTTCCAAGGCGGACAATAATTCCGCACGGGAACGGGAATCTTCATGAGTACCCGCTTTGCCTGAGTTTCCTTTCTGGGAAGGAGCGCTCGATGGCGATTGCATTCCATCCAAATAGCGGAGATTTACTTCGATGCCCAATAGGTCAACAACCTGATTCAAGAGATCGCGATCGGGAATCGGCTTCTTCAGATAACCATCCGCTCTGCCCCTCAGTTTCT
>JBGTRP010000208.1:0-9650 GCA_041940685.1 Acanthopleuribacteraceae bacterium | reverse complement strand
TGGAGGTGCGCACCATCCGCAACGACGCCTTCAGCGTGTCCGATATTTTGGGCATGAATCCGGAGTTGATCGTCATTAGCCCCGGGCCCGGCAGGCCCGAGGACGCGGGCGTTTGCATCGAGCTCGTCCGCCGATTGCCCGATCATCTGCCGCTCTTCGGCGTGTGTCTGGGTTTTCAGGCCATCGTGGCGGCGTTCGGCGGGGAAATCGTTCACGCGCCCTACCTCATGCACGGCAAAACCTCCCCCATCCACCACGATGGCAAGGGCGTGTTTCGGGGCCTGCCCAATCCGCTTTCGGCGACCCGGTACCATTCCCTGATGGCCGATCCCGACTCCCTGCCGGATTGCCTGGAGGTGTCCGCCCGCACCGATGACGCCCTCATCATGGGCCTGCGCCACAAGCGAAAGCGGTTGGAAGCGGTTCAGTTCCACCCCGAATCCTATCTTACCGACCAGGGTTTGGAGATGATCCGCAATGTCATCGCGGCGCGTGGGTCCCAGGGAGTCGGCCTCGGCTGATCCCTCCCACGCGAGATGGAGGCGGCCACTTGCCGCCGGAAGCCTAGCAATCCCCCCAGGCCGCCTGAACCAGGTCCGGAAGCACCTCTCCGGATGGTCCGCTCAGGGCGAAGCTCACCTGACTCGTCTGCTCGGTGGCCTGAGGGTTGATCTCCACGGTGAGGCCGCCGCGCCGCATGGTTTCGTAGATCAGCGACGCCGCGGGAAACACCACGGCCGAGGTACCCACGGAGAAAAAAAGATCGGAACGAGCCGCGGCCTGGGCGGCTTGGCGCAAGATCTCCGGCGGCAAGCCCTCGCCGAACCAGACCACATCCGGTCTCAGCCGACCGCCGCAGGCCGGACACCGAGGCGGGACCTCATCGGTCTCGGGCCAGGATTCCACCACGCGGTTCTCCTCGAAACATTTGCTGCGCGCCAGGTTGCCGTGTAGCTCGAGCACGGCCTTGCTGCCCGCGCGCTGATGCAGACCATCCACATTTTGGGTAACGAGGGTCAGGTCGGGAACCTTTTGCGCCAGGGCGACGAGCGCGTAATGGCCTGGATTGGGGTTTGCGCCGGCCACCAGCCCCCGGCGCCATTGGTACCATTCCCATACCAATTTGGGATCGCGCTGAAACGCCTCCGGCGTAGCCAGTTCTTCCGGTTGGTAACGAGCCCACAAACCGGTCATGGCGTCGCGGAACGTGGGAATGTTGCTTTCCGCGGAAACGCCGGCCCCGGTCAGCACCGTGACCCGTTGGGCCTTGCGCAGGGCGTCGACCAACCCCGGCGGAATCGGGATGCGGTTGGCGGGCATGGGCTCAGGCGAGAACCCGCCGCACCCAATTGAGAAAGGCGCTGGGCGGAATGTAGCCAAGTTGCATGTCCACCAGTTTTCCATCGCCGTCGAGGATGAGGATACAGGGATAACCCCGCACCTTGTACTTCCGGGCCAGCTTGATGCCCTCGCCCTTTTCCGCATCGATCTTGTAAGCGATCACCTTGTTCTTGAGAATGTCCCGTACATCCTCGTGGCTGAAGGTGGTCCGATCCATGAGTTTGCAGGGGCCGCACCATGTGGTGTAGACATCTACAAGAATCAGCTTGTTTTCGGCTTTGGCTTTCTCCATGATCTTGGCGACCGTGCCCTTTTGAAAGGGAGACTCGGCTGTCAGCATGCCGGCCAATAATACGAGCCACATGGTTGTACTCCTTGCTTGGATCGCGAGAGATCCGAATTTGAAAGCACATTATACCCGAAGGACCCAAAAAAATCCGGGAGTCGGGGCGCGCCTTGCTTGATCCAAGAAAACGCTGTCGCCACGGCTTTTATTTCGCATACAATGGTATGGGACTCGGAAAGACCGACCGGAAACCGGATAAGTCGTCCGTTTCGGGGACCGCGTAAGGTTCGCGTTTCCCCATATCCCGCGGGCTTGGGAGGTTTTGGTGCCGACCTATGATTATTATTGTCCCGCCAATGGACAGCGGGTGGAAGTGCTTCATTCCATGCATGAAAAGGTGGAAACCTGGGGCCGGTTATGTGAGTTGGCGCGGCTGGAGCCCGGCGAGACGCCCGTTACCGAGCCCGTGCAAAAATTGCTGAGCGCCCCGGGGTTGGCCTTCCCCAAAACCAATTCCGAATTGAAAAACATGGGTTTTACCAAGCTGGTGAAACGGGAAAAGGGCGTGTATGAGAATGTAACGGCCACCGGCAAGGAGTCTCGCTTCGTCAAATCAGGCGACGCCGCCACCAGTCCGGACCTTAGCCGCAAGATCCGCGATTGACCGGCGGCCTGTTTGTCCGCTCGGGATCGAGCAAGAGGGATGGGCACTTGGAGCCTAGCCTGAATGCAAACGAAAAAATGGCCGAGCCGGGGAGTGGGTTTCTTTAGCTTGCCAATGACTGAAGAATTCTGTACCATGAGAAGAAGTGTGGCTGCCGCGCTTCTCTTTGGCGCGGTCGAAAAAGCCATATCACCCTGGGAAGTGGGTTGTCGCCCACTTTTTTTTATGCCTATGTCAAGCTTGAGCAAAAGTAAACAACTAGAACGTCTGGTCGAAGATGTGCTCGAACCATCTACCTTCGAGGTGGTTTTGGTGGAATACAAGAAAAGCGGGAGCCAATGGGTTCTGCGGATCTTTATCGACCATCCGGACGGGGTGACCTTGGACCACTGCGAAACCGTAACCCACATGATTTCTGAAAAGCTCGACGAAACCGAACCGATTCAGGGTTCCTACCACATCGAGGTGTCCTCGCCCGGCGTGGATCGTCCCTTGGTCAAACCCAGGGATTTCCAGCGTTTCGTCACCCAACGCGTTCAGGTGAAGGTTCGTCGCGCCGTCGAGGGCCTGAAGTCTTTTACCGGCACCTTGGAAAGCTGTCGGGAAGGCGTGATCGAGGTGACCCACGAAAACGACCGCAAGACCTACCGCATTCCCCTGGCGGACATCGCCAGGGCAACCCTGAAACCCATTCTTAATTTTTGCTAGGAGATGTGGCCATGAGCTCGCAATTGCTGCAAGCGATCGATCAGGTCAGCCGTGAGAAAGGCATCGATGCTGAGATCATTATTTCTGCCGTGGAAGAAGCGATTATCGCGGCCTCCAAGAAGATCTTCAAATCCGATGAGAGTTTTGGAGCGAGCTTCAACCGGCAAACCGGCGAATTGCAGGTGTGGGCGATCAAGGAAGTGGTGGAAGAAGTCACCAATCCCAAGTTGCACATCCCCATCGATGAGGCCGCCCTGTATTACGAGGGCGTGGAGATCGGCGATACCATCGAATTTCAGAAGGACACCTCCCAGCTCGGCCGCATCGCGGCGCACGCGGCAAAACAGGTCATCATGCAAAAGGTTCGCGACGCCGAGAAGGACAAGATCCTCCGCGAGTTCGGCGACCGGCTCGGCGAGGTGGTCACGGCCGTGGTGCGGCGCTTCGAACGGGGCAACATCATCCTGGACCTGGGCAACAATGTAGAGGCCATCATGTACCGCGAGGAATATTCTCGCAATGAACGCTTCAGCCAGAACGACCGCACCAAGGTCGTCATCATCGGCGCGGATCGCAGCACCAAAGAACCCCAGGTCAAGGTTTCCCGGGCCGATGCCCGCCTGCTCATCAAGCTGTTCGAAATGGAAGTGCCCGAGGTATACGACGGCACGGTCGTCATCAAGAATGCCGCCCGCGAGGCCGGGGATCGCTCCAAAATCGCGGTCTATTCCACCGACTCCGAGGTCGATCCCATCGGCGCCTGCGTAGGTATGGGCGGCTCAAGGGTGCGCAGCATTATCCGCGAACTCAAGGGCGAGCGTCTCGATATCATCCGTTACTCCGAGGATATTTTGGTGTTTGCCTCCAACGCGCTGAGTCCGGCCAAGATTAACCGCGTGGTGTTGTCGGAACCCGAGAACCGCCGCCTCGAGGTGATCGTCGACGAGGAACAACTCTCCCTGGCCATCGGCAAGAAGGGCCAGAACGTGCGCCTCGCCTCCAAGCTCTGCGGTTGGAGCATCGAGGTCAAGACCGAGGAACAGAAGCGCCAGGAGGCCAGCGAGGAAATGGAGCGCATGGCCAAGGAGTCGGAAGCCGCCGCGGAAGAGGCTGAAGCGGAAACCGTGGAAGCCGAAAACGAGGAAACCGTCGCCGAGGCGGCCCAGGATGCCGTGGCCGAACCCGTATCCGAGGAAGAAACCGCCGCGGCCGAAGAAGAAGGCGCGGAAGAGCAAGCGGAAGAAGAATTGGAAGAAGAGGGTGTGCCGCTCCAATACCTTCAAGGGTTGTCGCAGGAACACCGGACCATTCTGGAATCCTACAGCATCAACTTTATCGAGGATATCCTTTACACACCGGTCGATGTACTCAAGCAGATCCCCGAGCTCGTCAACGATATCGATGCCATTGTCGAGCTTGCCAAAGACTATGAGCAACAGTTTGGGCAGGAATAAAGTACACGGGGGCAAATGGAGGTTAGTGAATGGCGATACGCGTTTTTCAAATTGCAAAGGAGTACTCACGCAGCTCCGAGGAGGTGATCGATATCCTCAAGGAGGCGGGTATCGAGGTGTTGACGCAAACCTCTGAGCTCGATGAGCATGCCCTCCATACCCTGAGAGCCAAGCTCGGTAAATTCAAGTTGACCGTGGTTGACGGAGATTTGGAATCTCCGGTTGCCCAGGAGACCGAGAAAAAGACCGCCAAGGCCAAAGAAGCCCCAAAACCTCCGAAAAAGAAGGCCACGCGTTCGAAAAAGAAAAAGGAAGAGCCCAAGCCTCCCCCGCCGCGTTTGGCGGTGCGTGTGATCAAAAAGCATGACGAGCCGGATGAGGAAGCGAGTGAAGCCGCGGATGCGGGAGAGGATAAGGATGTCGGCAAGGAAGCGGGCGCGGCTGCCGATGCCGCACCGGCTCCCAAGCTACGCCTGCGTCCGCGCAAGCCCAAGCTGCGCGTGAACAAGATCGAGGAGCGGATCCATCGCATCACCGAAAAACGGCAGCAGCCCGCGGCAAGGACCAAGCCGAAATCCAAGGACACGCTGACCACAGAACAGATCGCGGGCGTGGAACGTCCCAAGTCGGCTAAGAAGGCGGAAAAACGCGTGGAGCGCCCGCTTTTTCAAGGGCAGGGGAAAGGCAACTACTCCTCGGATAAACGGCCCGGTCCCGGCGGAAGACCCGTTCGCGGCGCCGTGGGCCAAAGAAGTTGGCAGAACCCTGGAACGATTGGGGCGGCCTTGCAGCCACCCGCTCCGCCCTTCAACAAGGGCGCCCAATCGGGAGGCGGTCCCGCCCGAGGCGGCGGCCGTGGTAAATTCGGGCCGCATCGTCCGCCGGGCCGCAAGAAGAAGCGCAAGAAAAAGAATCTGGAGCAACTCGAGAAGATCAAACCAGTATTCACCAGCCGGGTGGAGTTGCCCGAGGAGGATCTGGGGATCATCATGCTTTCAGAGGGCGTTACCGTGAAGGAACTGGCCGAGAAGGTGAACCGCAAGGCCAAGGACATTATCAAACGCCTGTTCGAGAAAGGCATCATGGCCACCCTCAACGATGTGCTGGAGAGCGAGTTGGCCATCGAGATCGCCAAGGATTTCGGTTACCTGGCCGAAATCGTCAGCTTCGAGGAAGACCTGCAGATTCGCGAGGACGATGAATTGGTCTCCCAGGAAACCGATGAGGGCGCCTCCGAGCCGAGGGCGCCCATCGTGACCATCATGGGTCATGTCGATCACGGCAAAACCACCTTGTTGGACGCCATCCGCACCACCAAGGTCGCCTCCGGGGAAGCGGGCGGGATCACCCAGCATATCGGGGCCTACTCCGTTACCTGTAGGGACAAGGAAATCGTGTTCCTCGATACGCCCGGTCATGAAGCTTTCACCAAGATGCGCGCGCGCGGCGCCTCGATCACCGATATCGTGATTCTGGTCGTGGCCGCCGATGACGGCGTGAAGCCTCAAACCATCGAGGCCATCAGCCATGCCAAGGCCGCCAAGGTTCCCATCATCACCTGCATCAATAAAATCGACAAACCGGAGGCCAATCCCGAACGGGTGAAGCAAATGCTGACCGAGCATGAGTTGGTGGTCGAGGAGTACGGCGGCGACAGTCCCTCCGTTCAGGTGTCCGCCAAAACTCAGGAGGGCATTAACGACCTGCTGGAGATGATCCTGCTGGTGGCCGAGCTCAACGATTACCGCGCCAACCCGGGCCGTATGGCGCGCGGCACCGTGGTGGAGGCCAAGTTGGATCGCGGCCGCGGTCCCGTGGCCACGATCATCGTACAGGATGGGACGGCGCGCGTGGGCGACTACTTCATCACGGGTCAAACCTACGGAAAGATCCGCGCCATGTACGACGATCTGGGTCAGCGGGTCGAAGAGGCGCCGCCTTCCACCCCGGTGGAGATCCTCGGCATCAACGAGGTGCCCGACGCCGGCGACAGCTTCCAGTTGATTGCCGATGACGCAACCGCGCGTAAGATCTCCACCTTCCGCAAACAGAAGGCGCGCGAGGATCTGCTGCGCCGCCAAAAGCACGCCTCCCTGGACCAACTGTTCAGCAACCAACAGGGCGATATCAAAGAGCTGCTTATTATCATTAAGGCGGATGTACAAGGCAGCGTCGAGGGTTTGGCGTTTGCGCTTAACAAAATCGAGAGTGAGAAGGTCAGCCTGCGGATCGTGCTCCAGGGCGTCGGTAACATTACCGAAAACGATGTGCTGCTCGCCACCGCGGCCGATGCGATCATTATCGGGTTCAATGTCAAAGCAGAACCCAAGGCGCAGGAACTTGCCGATCAAGAAGGTATCGACCTGCGCACCTATGATGTGATCTACGAGGTGGTCAAGGAGATCGAAAACGCCATGCTCGGCCTGGTGGCGCCGACCCTGGAAGAGCGAGAGACCGGTAAAGCCGTGGTCAAGCAAGTCTTCAGCGTGGCCAAATTGGGCAAGGTCGCCGGCTGCCAGGTGGAGAGCGGGTTGGTCAAGCGGGACTCCAAAGTGCGGGTCATGCGCGCGGGAGAGGAACTCTTCACCGGGCGCTTGCAAACCTTGAAGCGCTTCAAGGACGACGTTAACGAGGTCAAGTCGGGATTCGAGTGCGGAATTGGCATTCAGGGATTTTCCGATTTGGAAGAAGGCGATATGCTCGTTTTCTACACCTTCGAAGAGGTCCAGGCCACTAAGCTCTAGCCCTTGCGGCGCCACGCTTTTGTTTCCTGGTTCTGAAACTTAGCCCATGGGACCGCGGTTCACGCGGTCCGTTTCCCCTCCGTGGCCGTTCGGCAGGCTCTGATCCTCTTGGGCTATTTGTCACGGCGGGGATTATTTTTATCGAAGAGGTCCGCTTCCATGTCCAACCGTGACTTGGTATTGTCCGAGCAGCTTCGCCAAATCATCAGCAACCTGTTGTATTTCGAGATGCGTGACCCAAAACTCGAGGGAATTACCATTACTCGGGTTAAGGTGAGCCCGGATCTTCAGTACGCGGATGTCCGCTTCACGCTGATGGACGATCAGAAACGCGCGGATACGGTGATTCAAGCGCTTAACCGCGCGAAGGGCGCTCTCAAGCGCGCCGTGGGTAAGCGCGTGAAGCTACGGCGGACGCCGGAGCTGCGTTTCCACTTGGATGAAGATGTCCTGCGGGAGCGGCGTATCGGACAAATTTTGGATGAACTCGACATACCCGAGCCGGAAAATGACCAAAGCTGACTGGGCGCCC
Source organism: Acanthopleuribacteraceae bacterium (assembly GCA_041940685.1). Classification (GTDB taxonomy): domain Bacteria; phylum Acidobacteriota; class Holophagae; order Acanthopleuribacterales; family Acanthopleuribacteraceae; genus JBGTRP01. The sequence goes on along the minus strand of JBGTRP010000208.1, from coordinate 1,921 downwards.
TTCGGATTCCTTCCCCTTTACAAACCCACCGGTCCCACCTCCCATGACATGGTGGCCATGGCCCGGCGGGTATTGCCGCGAAGAACCAAGGTCGGCCATATGGGCACGCTCGATCCCTTTGCCGCGGGCGTATTGCTTTTGGGCTTGGGAAAAGCCACGCGGTTTACCGATGAGGTTCACAAGCTTCCCAAGATCTACCGGGCCACGTTGAAACTAGGCGTTCAAACCAATACCCTCGACCCTACCGGCGAAATAACCGCGGAGATGCCGGTTCCCCCGGTGACCCGGCCTATGCTGGATGGTCTTGAATCCCGGTTTTGCGGAGAGCTATGGCAGGTGCCCCCCATTTTTTCCGCCAAACGGGTCAAGGGAAGAAAGAGCTACGAACTGGCGCGGGAGAACCAGGCGGTGGACCTACCGCCCAAGCGTGTGACGGTTCACCAAATCAGGTTGCAAAGCATGGCAGAGGACCGGATTCTCATCGAGACCACCTGTTCCTCGGGCACCTATTTGCGCGCGCTGGGTCGCGATATCGCGGAGGCCTTGGGCAGTTGTGGACATTTGATAGAGCTCGAGCGGCTGGCAATCGGGCCAATTGACTTAAACGCCTGCGCTCATCCCGCGGATCTGACCGCGGCAAAATTGCCGGACTTGACCATCCAAGTCTCGCGAGTTCTGGCCCATTATCCGGAGCTGGGTTTACCCTTGCGCGCCCTTGACTTGTTGTTGCAGGGCAGGCCATTCTTGGCGGAAAAAACCATGCCGCCCACCTTTCTCGGCATCATCGAGGAACCTACCGGCATGGTCACGGCCATTTTTCGTTGTGAATTCGAGTCCTCTACCGGGTTGGTGCATTCCCGCCAACTCTGCTACCTCAAGCCATCGGAGCCCTCCGCGAAACCTGAAGCCGGCCACGACCGATGACCGAACCCATCTCCGCTTCGCCGGATTTCCATGCCTTTCTTCTTCCCTATCAATCCGAGCTTACCGGCTTGGGCATCGGCGAGGGGACCCGCCGTGGGCTGGTGTCTTTTTTGGAGCGCATCTGGCAGCAGAACCAAAGCCTCAATCTGTTCAGCCGTACCATCGAGCCGCCGACCTTGATTGCCGACCATTTGATGGATAGCCTCATCGCCCTGCCATACCTTCCCGCCACGGCCTGCGTGATCGGAGACCTGGGTACGGGTGGTGGGTTTCCCGCGATTCCGCTGGCTTTATGCCGCCCCAATAGCCGTTTCTTGCTCTATGAGAAAAGCCCTCGGAAAAGCGGTTTCCTGAGCGAACTGGGCGCGCTTTGTCCCAATATCGAGGTGTTGGGCCCACTTCCGGAAGGGGATGTGGACCCAGCCTGCGAGCTTTTGATTGCCCGCGCCTTCAAGCCCCTGAAGACCATCCTAAGCCTCACCCACGCCTATTACCGGCGTGGGGGCGCCTACCTGCTCTACAAGGGCCGGCGGCGCATCTTATTGGAGGAAATCCGCACCGCCGGGATTTCCTTGTGTGACTACAAAATCCGGAAGTTACAACCCGTGGGCAAGGCCGAGGAGCGGCATTTGTTGCGGGTCCGCAAGGGTGGCTTTGGGCTGAAAAACCAAACCAGGGCTATTTAACCAAGCTGGCTTCCACTTTTTCGGCCGGAGACTCTGGGTGGATTGCTTGCGCCTTGGTCTCCATTTCCGCGGCTTGGTCCGCGAGTTGTTCGTCCTCCAGGGAAACATCGAAGTTCAGGTCGCCCAGCGAGAGCAAGGTTCGTTCGTGGGGCATGGGCGTTACCATGCTTTCCATGTAGGACTGGGCGCCGTAGAAACTGAAATTGCTCACCGAGGAGGTGTAAATGCACGCGTAGTCGCGAATCTGCTCGGCAAAGTTGCTCAATTGGCCACCGGTCTTGAACAGCCGGCCCCAGAAAGGGTTGAAAAGG
>JBGTRP010000207.1:0-9732 GCA_041940685.1 Acanthopleuribacteraceae bacterium | reverse complement strand
CATGACCAAGCCAAAAATATCGTAGAGCGAGGGAAAGATCAGAAAGTCGGACTGGGCATAAAACCCGGGGATCTGTTCATAGGGTTGGGCGCCCCAAAAGCGCACATGCTCCAATCCCAGCTCCTTTACCAATTGCTTCAGGCGACCCTCATCGGGTCCGCCACCCACGATGTCGAAGACGATCTCATCCCCGGCCGAACCAACCCGCCGCAGCGCTTTCAGGGCCAAGTCCAGGCCTTTGGGTTTTTGCAGATTGCCCACGTACAGCATGCGAACCGGGCCCGATCCATTGCGCGCCCGCGGTGCCGCGGCGGCTCGCTTCGCCATAAAGGCCTCGGTGTCGATGGAGTTGATGGCCACGAAGATGCGATCCTCGGGAACGCCGTAATCCAAAAGAAAAAACTTAGATTCGCTGCCGTAGGCAATGCAACCCGCGCAACGGGACAGGAAAAAGCGGCGCGCCCGAATGCGCAACCACTCCATCCTGCGTTTTTTGGCCTGGGCATGGGTTTCGCCGCTATAGATCAGAAAGGGAATTCCACGCCGGGCGAGATGTGGGTAAGCAAGTTGAGAGGGAAGGGAAAAGGCCGGCAACACGACGATGTCTGCTTGTTCGCGCGCCAACACGCGCGGCAGCGAAAAGCTGAAGGTGAGCAGCTTCTCTCCAATTTCCAGGCTTGGATCGTTCAACATGCGATAAGGAAAACGGACTCCGCGTAAATGGTCCCGCCAATAGGCGCGCCGCCGGTAACCCGATGCCGCGAAGATGATCACCAACTCGATGCCTTTTTCGGCCAGCATGTCCACCGCGCGGTTGAGCATGGCCACGCGGTAGGGCGCGGGCACGTTGGTGATGAATACCGCCTTCTTCAACGATCTCAACCATGGAACCAGTGGCGGTACCAGGCCGCCAGTGAAAATAGGTTCCAAGCCATAAAGCCGTTGATGCGATTGCTTTGGATAAAGGCTTGAGCTTGTTCTGCGAAAACGGGTGAAAAAGGCTGCCATTCCCGTTGCAGGCGGGGGATCAGGTCGCGGCCGCCCGCGCGCGCCCATTCTCCCGTCCATTCGCGCACCGGAACGCAGAATCCTTGCTTGCGGCGATACAACAATTCGTCGGGAACCACGCCCGCGAGCGCGCGCTTGAGGATGTGCTTGGTTTCGCCTCCCAGGTGCTTGAGCCGTTGCGGCATGCGCATGGCCAACTCCACCACGCGCTGATCCAAAAAGGGCACCCGCACCTCGATGGAATGAGCCATTCCCAAACGATCCGCTCGGTACAAAAAGCCGTGCTCGACCTCTGAAAACAGGCCGTAAAAAGAGAACCACGCCATCTCGTCGCCCCTTTTGGGGCTGGCCTCGAAAAGCGCCCTCTGCTCGCGCAAAGCCCGAAAGGGGTCCCGAGAGCCCGGTCCATGAAAAAGCTCGCGGAAAAGGGCCGTACCGCGAAAGGCGCCCGCCCCACCCGTGTAGAGCGGCAACTTTTGGCCGGCGCGGTCCAGCAAATCCACCAGGCGCCGGTCCAATTGGATTCGACTGCTCAGGTTCGCCGCGAATTTCAGGGAGGCGCGGGGCATGCCATTCAACAGCCGCCAAAAAGGCAACAGCCTCAGGAAGCGCATCCAGCGTTTGTAACCACAAAACAACTCGTCCGCGCCATCGCCGTTCAAAATAACGATCGCCCCGCTCTCGCGGGCCAATTTGGAGATGAAATAGATGGGAATCACCGTGGGGTCGGCAACCGGTTCCTCCAAAAAATGGCTCAATTCCTCCAGACAGCCGCCCATATCTGCCTGGCTGATTTCCAACTCCTCGTGCTCGGTCTTGAAGTGCTTGGCCGCGATCCGCGCCCAGCGTCGCTCGTCATAGGCTTCCTGACCCTGAAATCCCACCGTGAAGCTGTGGACCTTGCTGCCGGATACCCGCGACATCAGCGCCACGTTCGCGGTGGAGTCCACGCCTCCGCTGAGGAAGACGCCCACGGGCACATCGCTGAGCATGCGCAGCCGCACCGATTCCTCCAAACGTTGCAGGAGCTCCTCGGCGTAGAAGGCCTCGTCCGCGTCGGCCGGCAGGCCGGAACCCTCATCGAGAGGCGACCAGAAACGGCGGGGTTGCAGCGATCCGGCATCCTCGACCACCGCGAAATGCGCGGCCGGGAACTTGTAAATCCCCGAGAACATGCTGTGGGGACCGTACACCTGACCAAAGGCCAGGTATTCCTTGAGCGCGTCGGGGTTCAGCGCGCGAACAACCTCGGGAAAGGAGAGCAAGGCCTTGATTTCCGAGGCGACCAGCAGCGCACCCTCGGCATGGGTGTAGTACAGCGGCTTGATGCCCACCCGGTCGCGCGCCAGCAGGAGGCGGCGTTTTTCCCGATCGTAGAGGACCAGGCTGAACATGCCCCGCAAGCGCGAAATCATTTCGGGTCCGTAGGCCAAATAACCGTTGACGATTACCTCGGTATCGGTCCTGGAACGAAAAGCGTAACCCTCGTCCTCGAGATCCCGCCGCAGCTCGGCAAAATTGTAACACTCGCCATTGTAGACGAGACTCACCCGCCCGTCGGCGTCGGTCATGGGCTGGTGGCCCGCACTGGACAGGTCGAGGATGCTGAGGCGCCGGTGGGCCAAACCGCAGGCGCGATCCTCCGAGATCCACAATCCACGGTCGTCGGGGCCGCGGTGAGCGAGGCGGTCGCGCGCACGCTCCAGCGCGCTTTCCCATCCCGCCGGAAAGCCCTCGGGCTTGAAAACCGCGACCAATCCGCACATCAGCGCCTCTTCCGCCGCGCCTTGATCGCCAGATCCGTGGACCCGTTCCAGGAGGGCAGACTGGCCCATTGGGTCCGTCTTTCCGCGCCCTCATAACCGGCCTCGCTGAACCACCCCTTGATCTCGGTTTCCGTATGCTCGCGCGCGTATAGCGGCGTGTATTTATCGCGGATACCCACCACGAATTGAGACCAGGTCTTGTAGCGGATCTGTTGCGCACCCAGCAGCCTCTTGCAGAAGCGCACGGCCGCGTGGACCAACGCGATCACGAAAACCGCGGCCGACTGCAAAACGCCTGGCAGCCTCGAAACGATAAAGCGCAAACTCCGGATAAAGGCAAAACGGAAACGGTTCCAACCCTTTTTCTTGCCGTACAGCCACACATAGAGCATGCCTCCTATCTTGGTGTGGCGAGCCACCTGCTCAAAGGCGTTTTGCGTGCTGGAGGTATGGTGCAACACACCGTGGGAGTACACCAGATCGGCCAGTTCCTCCACCAGCGGCGTGGACAGCACCGAACCCTGAATGAAGTGGCACAGGTTGGAGCGGTTTTGCAGAAAAGCCTTCCCGATGATAAACGACATGTCAAAACCGATAATCTCAATGCCATGACGTTCGGCAAGGGTCATGGACAGCACGGCCGGACCGCAGCCCGCGTCGACCACCAATTTTCCTCGCAGCTCCTCTGGCGTCTCGATGCCCACCTCCTCGCAAAAGGTGTCGATCCGCTGATCACGGGTCCAAAGCCAGATGGTGTCGTCCTCGTAATCAAAGGCGTCCCACTCCCTGGAAAATGAGGTCTGCACCTCCTTTTCGTGCTTGTTTCCGGGTAACTTGCGCGTATCCGCGCCGCGCGCGAGCTTCGCGGCAAAGTCGCGGTCCGCGTTTTTGTACATGCGCGGCACGCCGCCCGTGACGGGATAGACCGTCCGGCAGTCCGGACAGCTCAAAACGCCCTCCAAAATCTCTTGGCTGTAATCCGCGGCGTCCCTGCCGGTTTCCCGCATGATCCGCAACTCTTCTTGGCTAAGCGAAACCGCTTGCTGCTCCGAAACTTCCAGGTCCAGGGAGCCTTTGCAGGCTACGCAATGCAGCCATTTGACCAGAGCGGGTTTCATGAAATGTTCTCCTTCCACGGGGTTCGATTCGCATCAGCGAAAGGCGCCGAGCTTTGGCCGCAATTGGGGTAACCGCGGCCCGCGTGGAGCCGCCGTCTGACCGACAAGGATGGAAAAAACCGCGGGTCAGCGATTTCCTTCCAAGGCCTCCCTGTAAAACCGCTCGTAAGCGTCGGCCATGTTTTCAAAGGTGTAGGTTTCGCGGATGAAGGCGCGCGCGGCGCGGCCCATACCCCGCCGCCGGTCCGAGTCGTCAATCAGGAGCCGCAACCGCTCCGCCATTTCCTCGATCGAATCGATCACAAATCCGGTTTCGCCATCGTGGATATGTTCCACCATTCCGCCCCCGTCCCGACAAACGATCGCGGGCAGGCCTTGTGACATGGCTTCGACCACGGCATTGCCGAAGGATTCGAGGCGCGTTGAGGGCAGAACGAAGACATCCATCAGCGCGAGAAAGTCTCCAATCCTGGATTGCATGCCCGCGAAAACCGTTCGCTCCGACAATCCCAACTCGCGGGCCAGGGATTGCAGTCGCTCCCGATCGGGACCATCGCCCAGGATTAGGAGCCGAAACCGTTCTCGCGGCAACTCGGAGCAGGCGCGCAACAGCCAGTCGATCCGTTTCCATTCCCGAAGCTGCGCGGCGCTGCCGATGATCACCGCGTCATCCAGGGGAAGATCGAGCGAGCTCGCGGTTTCCTGTCGGGACCGGCCCGGCTCGAAGGCCGCAAAATCCAATCCATTGTAGGTCACCCGCCAGCGGTCGCGGGCAATGCCGAAAATGGCCGTTCCCGACCGGCAGGCATGTTCGGTATTGCCCGAAAAACCTTGGAAACGACGGCGCAAAAAGGAACCGGTGATCCGGTGGCGCAATCGTTTCAACCAGCCGTAGTCCGTGGAGCCGCCACGCTGGGTGAACACCCGCACCGCGCCGGGACACAGGACACTGGCCAACATCATCGTAACTTCCGCGGAGTGAAAATGGTGAATGTCGAAGTCTCGAATCTTGCGCCGAATCCTCCAGGCCCGATGCGGATGACGGTCACCGGGTAGGTCCAACTCGACAACCTCCACGCCCAACGCTCGGATCTTCTCGAAGTAGGGTCCCTCCGAACGCGCGAAAGAAACCGCGGGCGAAAACCCTGCCCTTTCCACCTGCGATTGAACCAATTGATACACCGCGCGCTGCGCGCCGCCGATGGCGCCGGACCACAACAGGTGAAGCACGCGCGGCTTCCGTCCCGAGGAGACGGGCTGATTTTCCGGTGGATTGTCCGATGGTGGGTGGATAATGCTTACCTCTTGCGGGCTCTCACAAAAAGGGTATGGGCGAACAGGGGCGCCAGCCAGCGGGGTACGCGAATATGGCGCCGGGGCTTGCCCAGCAGGCGGTTGGCCAAAAGGTTGTAGCCGTAAGCGGGCATGGTGTGTGCGTGGCGTTCCATGGGAAGGCCCGCGGTTTCCAAACGCCGCTCCAGCACCGAGGGCGTGAAAAACCGGTAGTGATAGCCCTCATCCATGCTCAGCTTTCCCAAAAGAATCCGCAGCCGGTTCTGAAAAAAGGCGAAATTGGGGGTGCTGAGGATTAAAAACCCGCCGGGTTTCAGGACACGGGCAATTTCATCCAGCATCCGCTCCACCGCCACCAAATGCTCGATCACCTCCAGGATGACCACGCCGTCGAAGGCGCCATCCTCCAAACCCGGCAACCCGAGATTGAGGTCCAGGCGCAGGGCTTCCATTCCCATGGCGCGCGCCTTGGCGAGGTTGGCCTCGCTCAGGTCCACGAAGGTCACGAGCGCGGATCGAGTCAGCATCCGCCGAGAAAACTCGCCGATCCCGCCTCCCAGCTCCAGCACGCGCAGGCCCTCCATGGCATCAGGCAGCAGTTGCTCGGCCATGTCATAGCGCGGCAGATTGGGAGGATGTGCGCGTTCCTTGTGGACGTCCTGCCTCTCATCCGCGAGGTTGACGCCACGGTAGGAATCCGGATCGCTCATCGCGGTCTTTCCTCGTGGTTGCATTCCGATTCCATCACAGCTCTTCCTCGATACGGGTCATCCAGTAGCGCAAGGGTTCTTTCAGTGATTGGTAGAGCGCCTTTTCCTCCGGGTTGAGATGGGGTTGGTAGAGCGTCAGCAGGTAAAACAAGCTCAGGCGCGCGTTGATATTGCGGTCCTTGCCGAGCGCCTGAATCCCCTCGGCCTTGGCCTTGAGCGCCAAAAATTCCTCCCGTTTGAATTCGGGATGATAGGCGCGGAACTCGCTCGCATCCAACAGAAACAGCAAGTTGAGCGCTTTCAGGCTGAAGGGGTTTTGCTTCAGATGCCGGTAAAGCAAGACGCGAGTCTCCTGAATCAGGGCCTCCGGGTCGGGGACCTGGTTGGGATGCTGGAAGAGTCGGGCCACGTTTTGATTGGCTCGGTAAAGGTCCGCACGATAATAACGGCCGAACTTCACCGCGAAGGCAACCTCGGGTTGGTCCTCCCGGTAGAGTTCTGGAGACTTCAGATAGGTAGTGGTCCAATATCCGGTCAGCAGAACGCCGGCAAGCGCGGGAACCCAAAAGGAAACGCGGACCTTTGGCGCACTATCATAGCGCTTTAAACGAACCTTCAACCCCAACAAAATCGCCAAATAGGCAAAACACCGGATGGCGTTCACTCTCAACGGGAAAGAGACCAGCGAGTGCAATGCGAAGGCAAACATCATGGTAAGGGTCGCGTTGAGAAACAGCCGGCTGGAGAAGCTGGTCCCGGATAGGCGACGGAACAGATCCTTGGCGACCAGGGTGATTCCCAAAAAAAGACAGAATGCGCCCGCGTAACCCAGCTCCACCAAAACCTGGAGATAATCATTGTGGAACTCGCGCACGTTGACCGTCATGCGCGGAAGCTTCGGCGTCACCGGGTCGAGAATGCTTTCCGCGGAACCCAGCCCCGTCCCCAAAACCTGCCCTTCGCGCAGGTACTCCAGACCCACGGTCCACAGCTCGATTCTGCCGTTGGGATCGAGCCCTTTTTGGAATTTATCCAGGTTCTGACCCATGGGCATGAACAGGATCAGCAATACCAGGCCGAGTGCGACCAGGCCCTGAAGCAACCGTGAAGCACGCCTGGACCGCAGGCGCAGGGTCTGCCAAAGAGACAGAAAGCTGAACAGCAAGATCCCCGCGACCAGGTTGATCACCCCACTGCGCGACCAGCCGAACTGGAAGCCCGCGAGGCAAACCACCAGGCAGAACACCCAAAAGACCGCCATGGGGAATTGGGCCGTCACGCCCTTGCGGCGCACATGTCCTGACCGGCGGTAGGCTTTGATAATCTCTCGCAGCGAGGAGCTCAGGAAAGAGAGCAGGAAAACAAAGAGCACCGCCATGGTGGTGCCGAAATGATTGAAGTTCACCAACCCGCCGTAGGTATCGCGGTAGCGGCTGAGGAATCCCTGTTCCGGCAGCAATTGCAGCCCGCCCAAAATGGCTAGCAAGCCAAGCGTCAACGCCAAGAGCCCGGTCCAGAAGCGGAACACCCGCGCCCCGGGCCTCGGCGCCATCAGGCCCAGCAGGATCAGATAGAAATCCAAGCCGAGCACCGCCAGTTTGAAGCGGTGGAAGCTCGGAACCATGGAGGCTTCCGTGGTGAAGGCAATTTGGGGGAAGAACTCGCCGATGTGGTTGAGTACGCGGTGTTTGACCGGAGCAAAATAGGGCAACCACGCTTCCGGCAATGGAATCAGGGTAATCGAACAAAAAACCAAGAACAGGCCGCCCAGCGCCAGGTACGCCCGTGGCGCCCGTTGCTTTTTCCCGGACCAGGCTAAGAGAAGGGTAGCCGCCATCAAAAAAAGAGCGTGCCGCCAAATTCCGGCCACGCTCAATCCGCCCCGCGTAAGGAAAAGCAGGTACACATCGAGAAACAACAGATGCCAAAACGCCTCGGGAGACTTGAGCCAATCAAGCCATGGGTTTCCCCTTGCGACCCTGGGCTCGACTCGGGTTTCGGCTTTGGTTTCGATGGGTTCCGCCAAGGTTTACTTCCAACCTCCGCCAGCGGCAATATATGCCAGGGCCCGGGGTAACCGGGTGGGTGAAATGTTCATCCAGCACCCTTGAACACGGGCGAAACCGGTGGGTTTTCAGCCAGCAGGCGTATATGGCCTTGAAGCGTTTCTGCATGGTAGAGCGCGCCGAGGGCCGCGAACATCCAGGCCTGGTTCCAGCGCAGGAACAGCCGGCGATCGCGGAAGTAGCGGCCGCGCCGATGCAGGTAACGGCCCTTTTGGGGCCAAAAGGTCAAATCGTCTCCCGCGCGCAACAGGTTTCCGGCATCGAGCTTGCCCATCAGTTTGCCCTCGTCCAGCAACAGGGCAAATAATGCCGCTGCCGCGTAGTTGTGGCTGTCGAGGGGGTAGAGACGCCCCGGATAGTAGTTGATCTTGCCGTCCTCGCGAATGAATGCGCGGCAATAATAGGCCCGCAACCCGGCAATCGCGGTTTGGAGCCGATCTCGATCCACGAGCGGATTGAAGGCGGCAACGGCATGCAGCGAGGCAATTTGATAGAGATGGTGAAAGCTGTCGGTCCAATTCCCGGCCGGATGATCGTTGTAGGCCAGGAACCCATCTTCGCCAATGCTGTTCAGGGTAGAAACGACGGCTGTCGCGGCAACCTCCAGCCACTGCTTTTCCGCGAAGATGGCGCCGCCCATGCTCAAGACCGCGCAACCCAGCAGGTTGACGTTATGCGTATTGGTCTTGGAATTGGCGAAGTAACCCAGAAATGGTTCTCCCCCGGCCCGCCGCAAATGATGTTCGGCATAGTAGGAGCAGGCCTGGCGGATTAGGGATTCCCGGCTCCAGCGCCCTTGACTCCAGCCGTGATGGAACAAGGCCAGCAACGCGAAGGCGCCCGGCACCAGGGTGGATGCGCCGCGCGGGTTGATGCCATCGCAACGGGTAGGCCAGGGATAATCGTAACCCCAAAACGCTTGCGCTTCTCCATGCGGTTGCGCCAACCCGGACAGTCTTTCGATCATGGCTTCGGCCGCCGCGCGATCGGTTTCGGTTCCATGGAATCGGTACCCGAAATAGGCGCAGGCATAAATCTTAGGATCTTCGATGGGCGGAACCCGCAACCAGCGGCGCAGGAAATCAGGAGCCAACCTCGACCCGATTTTGTTCACCAGCAACGGGATTCGCCCCCTCATCGGGAGCCTGCGCAACAAGGGGGAATTTAAAAGGTCAAAGGGGTCATGACCCCGGTAGTCCGATTCAATCAAAAGCCGGCGCAAACCCTGCCAGCGATCTTCGAACCAGGTTTCCTCGGCAGATCCCGAATCGGAGCGCGGCATGGATTAGGCCTTTCCGCCCCGGCCCTGAGGATTCACCACGAGAAAGTCGCCGATGGCGAGCGCATCCAGGTTGGAGGCCAGGTAGGCGCGAATCCCTTCCCGCGGCGTGCAGACAATGGGTTCTTCATGCATGTTGAAACTGGTGTTGATGAGCGTGGGAATGCCGGAAAGCCTGTGATAATGCTTCAAGGTCCAGTAATAGGAAGGATTGACCTCCTCGCGAATGAGTTGCGGCCGCGCGGTCCCGTCCACGTGGACGCAGGCCGGTGAATCCTTCGCCATTTGTTCGGTAACATCGAAGGTAATCGTCATAAATTCGGCAGGGTGTTCCGCGCCCTCGAAGTCTTTGTAACATTCGCCGGCATGTTCCCACAGGGTTACCGGCGCAAAGGGCATGAATTCCGAGCGCTGTAATTGCTTGTTGAGCCAATCGTTGGAGGAAGGATCCTTGGCGTGGTAAAGAATGGAGCGGTTGCCAAGGGCGCGGGG
>JBGTRP010000206.1:0-9783 GCA_041940685.1 Acanthopleuribacteraceae bacterium | reverse complement strand
TCCAGGTCCGGCTCCATGGGCCCGAAGCCGGCGCGGCTGGTTTCCTTGAAATCGGAGTGCATGGCCTTGCCGTTTTCAAACATCTTATTAATCACGAAATCGAGGCTGATGCGGTGGTCCGGCAGGGTAATCGCGTGCTGGGCCGCGGCCAGCGCTTTTTGCGCGAAGATGCCGTTGCGCTCGATGCAGGGGATCTGCACGAAACCCTTCATGGGCGTACACTCCAGGCCCAGCGAGTGTTCCATGGCGATCTCCGCGGCGTACTCCACCGCGTTGATGGATCCCTCGAATAGCTGACACACCGCGCCCGCGGCCATGGAGCAAGCCGCGCCCACCTCGCCCTGGCAGCCGACCTCGGAGCCCGAAATCGAGGCGTTGGCCTGGATCAGCCCCCCAATGCCAGCCGCGGTAAACAAAACCTCCACCACCTCCTCGTCGCTGAAATCGTCGAGGTATTGGCAGGCGTACATCACGCCGGGCAGCACGCCGGAGCCGCCATTGGTCGGCGCCGTGACCACCCGGCCCGAGGCCGCGTTTTCCTCGGAGACCGCGTAGGCGAAGGCCGTGGCATGGCGGCAGATATCGTTGCTGGCAAAAATGCCCCGGCGCCTGGGTTTCTTGGCGGATTCCATCAGCAGGGGGGCGCGCCGTTTGACCTTGAGGGGACCGGGCAACAGGCTCTCGCCGGGACTGAGCCCGCGTTCCACGCAAATTTTCATGGCCTTCCAGATATGACCCATGCGCTCCACGGTCTGTTCCACGCTCAAATGCTGGAGCGCCGCGGTGTTGCGCTTCACGATTTCGGAAAGCGGCACGCCCTGGCTCCTGGCAAACGCAAGCCACTCGGAGGCCATGCGGTAGGGAAAGGGCTCATTGGCCGCCTTGTCGAGCTCCTCAAAGCCTTCCTCCCGCACCATGCCCCCGCCAATCGAGTAGTAATTGCGCGAAAAAACCGCGCTCCCATCCGCGCCGAGTAGGCTGAGCGTCATGCCGTTTTCGTGGCCGGGCAGTCGTTTGTAGGGCGACCAGATGAGATCCTTGGCGATATCGAATGGCACCTCGCGCACGCCCAGGTCCAGAACTTTATCCGCGCGCACTTTTTCCAAGGCGCTGTTGATCTCATCCAAGTCATCCTTAATCGGATCCAGCCCCATCAAACCGGCGAGAATCGCGTTGTCCGTGCGATGCCCCTTCCCGGTCCGGGCCAGGGACCAGCAAAGCGTCACTTTCAAGCGGGAAAACTGGTGAACCTCCGGATGGCGGCTCAGGTAGGCGCGAAAGGCGTTTCCAATGACGATCGGTCCATGGGTATGGGAAGAGCTTGGCCCAACCGACAGCTTCAAGGTCTGAAATGCGCTAATGCTCGAAGCCAGCATGCTTCCCTCCTTCCCCCAAACGAAAGCCTATCGCCATCTTAATGCATTTGCCGGTAAAATACAGCCGTGATTGTAGGGCCGCGTATCGGGTTTCCGGCCTACCGGCGCGCCGGGGCCGCGTTGTTTTTGACCCCCGGACACGGCTCGATTTTGCTGGTTTCCAAGAAGCGGTTCTTTCGGAGTAGGCGTTGCGTTCGGTTTCTCTCTGCCCCAGCATTACCAAGTTGATTTTCGATTTGGGCGCGGGCGATGGCCTTGTGGCGGTTACCCGTTTTTGTGTTCATCCGCGCGAGGCGTTGGCCCATATTCCCCGCGTGGGCGGCACCAAGAACCCCGATATCAAGGCCATCGCGGCGCTCAAGCCGGATCTCGTCTTTCTCAATCGCGAGGAGAATCGGGCGGAGGATTGGGATGCGCTTCAAAATGCCGGTATCGCCTGCCATGTCAGCTACCCCATCACGCTCGCGGAAACCGAACAAACGGTCCGCGAGATCGGCGCGGCGCTGGGCCGAGACCGGCAAGCCGAGTCCTTGATCGACGAAATCGGCCGCGCCAGGGCCAGGCTGAAAGCGCGCGCCGCCCGTTTCGCCGGACTTTCCTGGGCCTATCTCATTTGGCGCAAGCCATGGATGGCCGCCAGCGACAACACCTACATCCACCACCTGATCGCGGAAGCGGGCGGGCGCAATATTTTTTCCGGCCGGGAGCAACTCTATCCTGAAATCACGGCCGCGGAGTTGGCGCAAGCCAAACCGGACGCGGTGCTGCTCAGTTCGGAACCCTTCCCATTCAAACAAAAGCATATCCGCGAATTGAGCGATTTATGCGGCTTGCCGCCCCAAGGGTTCTACCTGGTTGATGGAGAGTTGCTTTCCTGGCACGGCGCCCTCACCGCGCGCGGCCTGGACTATGTGGGCGAACTTATGGAACGCATTCGATCCAAGCCATAAACGCCAGGCAAAAACCATAGTCCCGGCTCAATCCTCATCCTTAATCGACTTGGATTTAATAACGACTTTTTGGTCCTGGATTTGTACCTCGTAGCCGACCTTGCCGGCTTTTTGGCGACTTTTCAGCTTCTGGGTTTGGGTGTCGATAAAACTTTGGAACTTGGAGAAATTCACCATTTTACGCGACCCCAGCAGCAAATTGAGCTTCATGTACTCGTCATACAAGGAAACCACATCGTCCCGCTGCGTTTTGACGTCATTGATAATGACCGGCCCCTTTTTCGGCTCTTGTTTTTGTTCCGGCCGCGCGGCGCCAGCGCGCGCGCCCGTCTCCTCTTGGAGCCGCGAGGCGGGCCGAGGCCGCCTCGGCGGACCGGTTCCGGAAAGCTTTTTCTCCAACTGCCGGTCCCACAGAGAAAAGTGACTCTCCACCCGGGACACGATGTTGTTGGTGCGAAACTTATCCTCGGTCCTGCGAAAATTTTGGCGTCTCAACCTTTTGAGGTTGGCGACAAGCTCTTCGCGCAGGAGATAGGGTTCAACCTTGGAGGCTCCATTCAGGTACATGGTGTACTCTTTTTTGAGCTCCAACAACTGTCGCTCGATCTCTTGGATGAGCTCCTTCGCATTGCTCATGGTCCACCTCTACGACCGTTTGAACAATCCGCCCAGCCAGCCGAAGAGACCCCTCTTCTTCTGAGTATGTTCGGCTTCGGGCTCCGCATCCCCTTGGGAGCCATAGTATTCGATAAAAATGGGCACAATTTCCGGAAATTCATCGGCGCGCTTGAAATCGTCCGCGCCCTCGAGGGCGACCAGATCTTCCTCGAAAAGCCGCCCCTCCTCGATCCAACGCCGTAGCGTGGCGAGATTCTGGCCCGGATAATCCACGCCGTCCACGCGCGCGGTGTAGGATTTCTCCGCCGCGCTCGGGGTCTCCGGTTCCCCTCCTTCCTCGGAAAACATCACCTTCTCCGGGTTCGGTCCCGCCTCGGGAGGCGTTTCGGTTTCGGGGGACCCCTCCACAGGTGCGGTTCCCACCGCATCCCATTCGGCCACCGGGGCCTCGGCAGACGCCGGGCTTTCGCTTGGATCCGCGAAAGCGGGCGGGTGATCGGACGGCTTTTTCAGATGAGCCGCCTCGGATGGCTGGGACGCTGCCCGATCCGCCGCCCCACCGTCATCGAAATCAGAAAAATCCGGAATGTCGGGCAAACCGTCGGCATCCGCTGGGGCGGTCGCTTGCGGCAATTCCGGTTCCGGCGGGGGCGTCGCCTCCATGGATGGCGTCGATTGGGGCTCGGTCGGAGCCGAACCCTTGCCAAGGGCCGCGTCAAGTTGAGAGCGGTCTACCTTGATGGTGGCGCCGTCACCGGGGGGTGCGGGCCCCTCGCCTCCGGCGCCCTTGAGAAAGGCGTCAATTTGAGAACGATCCACCTGAACCGTGGCCGGCGAGGCCGCTCCTTCTTTTTGGTTCTGGTCGAGAAACTTTTGGAACTGGTCGCGCTCTACCTTTACGGTGCTGGCGCCAAGCTCCCCCTCTTCACCGCCATGCCCGGCGTTTCTTTTGAGGTATTGATCCAGCTTCGAACGATCCACCTTGACCGTGGCCTGAGAATTATTTTCTTCACCCTCGCCCTGTTCGGCGCCCGGCCCGGCGCTGGCCGCGCTTGCAGAGGCTCGGGTCACGGAGGCGCCCGCCGCGGCGGTAGCCGCCTTTTTCACCGGCGAATCGGCAGGGCTCGGGGCTCGATCCAAAACGGAGTCCTTGTCGGGATAGGCAATAAAAACCGCGCTGCAATTTTTACACTTTACCT
Organism: Acanthopleuribacteraceae bacterium; assembly: GCA_041940685.1. GTDB lineage: Bacteria > Acidobacteriota > Holophagae > Acanthopleuribacterales > Acanthopleuribacteraceae > JBGTRP01. Next base: position 5,640 of record JBGTRP010000206.1, on the reverse strand, counting down.
TTTTCCCTTTCGTCTGGATGAGACCGTCCTTTACCTTATAGCGTGCTTTGCAATGAGGGCACGTAATAATCATAAAGTCTCCTTAAAAATGCCGGTGCATCTCATCTTTATACCATAATTCGATGATTATCCGGATAGCCCCATTGAGATTCTCATCGGGGAAGGAAGGCTCTCCCGAAGGCAAGGCGGGCGCGGCGCCCCAACCGAAAGCGCGGTTTCACTTTTCCAGGAAACGGCGGACACTGCTCTTGTTCCGTTTTTGATGGACCGGGACAGAAATTTTCCTCTGACTCGGGGTTAGAATAGGGCAGGCGAATCGAATGCGCCCGTTTCCGGGAAAACAATTCGTTTTTTACATGGGATCCCCGCTTTTTCACTCTAATCCGCCCCACTCCGGCGCGGGCCGGACAGAGGAGCGGACGCCCTATCCGGAAAGGACTCGAAGGAGGCCCAGATGATCAGCTACGAGGATGCTTGTGAGGCTTTGAGAACCACACTCGAGGATTTGGAGCCCATGAGTGGCTCTCAAGAGGTCCCCATCGAAAACAGCCTGGGCCGCTATTTGAGCGGGCCCCTGGTTTGCCGCGTGGACAGTCCGGGTTTCGACCAGTCCGCCATGGATGGGGTCGCCTTTCGTTTCAATGGGGACCGGGACCGATACCGCCTGATCGGAACTATTGCCGCGGGCGACCCGCCGGATAGGCTCCGACCCGCACCGGATGAGTGTGTGCGCATCATGACCGGGGCCCCGCTGCCCTTGACCGCGGACACGGTGGAAATGGTCGAAAAGGTGACCATCGAGGACGAGAACCTGATCTTGACCACCCCGCCGCGCAAGGGATCCCATATCCGCTATCGTGGGGAAAACCTGAAACGGGACGAGCCGCTTTACCCCGAGGGAACCCGAATCGGCGCGGGCGTCATGGCCGGCCTGATTTCACAGGGATACCGCTTCATCGAGGTGAAACGGCCCCTGCGGGTGGGCATCGCCTCCACGGGCAACGAGGTCGTCGACCTTCATCACCCCCTTCAACCCGGCTGGATTTACAACTCAAACTCGCCCTCCATTGCCGGGGCGCTCCAGTCGCCGGCGGTGACGACTTTCCAATTGGGGCGGCTCCCCGACGAACTGGACGCCAGCCGTGACTTTCTTCAACACAACGCGAACCTGGATATGCTGATTCTCAGCGGCGGCGTCTCCATGGGCGCCTTTGATTTCATCCCCGAGGCCGCGCGACAAGCCGGCTTTCAGGAGGTTTTCCACAAGGTAAGGCTCAAACCGGGAAAACCGATTTGGTTCGGCGTTCACGGTTCCGGTTGCCTGCTATTTGGCCTACCGGGCAATCCGGTATCCGCGTTGGTGGAAGCGCTGCTGTTCGTGGCCCCCTCCATGCGGGCCAGGCTTCGCGGCAAATTCTCGCCGCCGCGCTGGCTGCTCGCCGAGGCAGGCGCGGACATCGAAAATCCATCGGCCCTCACGCTCTTTCTCGGCGCGAGGCTCCACGGCAACGCGGAAAACGCGCTCGCAATGCCCGTGATAACCTCCGGCTCGGGCGATATTGTTCGATTTTCCAAATTCGATACCCTGTTGCGAATCCCTCCATGCACCGCCGTTTCCAAGGGGGACGCCATCCAAGTTTTGCTTCCGTTCCCTACCTGAATTGGCTACAATAGCCAGCGAGATATCCTGGGTTCCCGACAATTTGGCGATGCCTGGGGTATTTCACGAAATGAGGCGCCGGATTTCGGTTTCCCCATGAAGCGGCCCAAGAAATATTCAAATTGCCCCTTTCCATTTCAAGACCACTTCCTCGCGGGTTCTCCGCCGGTCTGTAAGATTCGTTTTCGCGGCCCTTCCTTGGCGGGCGGCGCCTCAAGGTATTTATCGAAACCAAACCTCAGAAAAGCGAAAAATCCGCGTGGGGCGCTTCGCGGAAATCGACCGAAAAAAATCGATCAAACCCATAGGCTTCAGGGGAAGGTCCCGTGTTAAATCAAGAATTTCTCAAAGATACGATTCTTTTTAAAGATCTGACCGAGGAAGAACTGCTCGAGGTCATCATGATCGGGCATGTAAAAAAATATGAGGACAACACCACCATCTTCGCCGAGGGCGATCCCGGCGACACGCTCTTCCTCATCATCACCGGCAGCGTGCGCATCTCCAAGATCCAAAACGACACGGAGGAAGCCCTGGCCGTGTTAGACTCCAAATCCTTTTTCGGGGAGATGACGCTGTTTGATCAGGAGCCCCGCTCCGCACATGCGATCTCCTGTGGGTCCTCCGAGTTGTTCGCCATTCCCACGGACGCCTTGAAGGGTCTTTTCGAAAAAAACAAAAGCATCGCCTACAAATTCCTTTGGGCCTTCTGCTACACGCTCACCAGCCGGCTACGCACCACCAACGAGAAGTTTCAGGTCATCATGTCCCTGGCCAACAGCGGGTTTTAAGGCCGGCCATCTGGTGCGCGCGGCCCATTCCGCCGAAAGGGGCCAACTTGGGCTTGTGGGGAACGGAAAACAGGGCTATGGTTTGGCTTGCCCGCCATGGGCGATCGGGTATCCGTCTCCTTGCATGGCCGAGCCGCCAGGTTCCTACTAGTCCGGCCGCTAGGAACGGGTCCCGAACCTTCGGCCCCCCGCATTTCTTGGAAGCCGGTGCAAAGGCAGGGGAACATGACCATTTCCGCGACGCCTACTCCAGCGGGAACCCTGTTGTTGGATTTCGACAGCACGCTCATCGAGTTGGAAAGCCTGGAAGCCATCCTCAAACCCGCGCTGGCGGCCAATCCCGCGCTGGAAGCCAAGTTCCAAGCCATCACCCGCGCGGGAATGGAGGGCCGTATGGATTTCGGGCAATCGCTGCGCGAACGGCTCCGTCTCGCGCGGCCCACGCGCGCGGAGGTGAGCGCCTTTGGCCGGGAAGCGGTCAACCTGCTGACGCCCGGTATGCCCGCGATGATCGAGAGTCTGCGGCGCCGGGCCGTGACCGTGCGCATCGCCAGCGGCGGCTTGTTGGAAGCGATTCTGCCGAGCGCGCGCGCGCTCGGCATCCCGGAGGATCATGTCCACGCGGTTCGCCCGCGATGGGATGCCTCGGGTTCCCTGCTGGGTATGGCGCCCGACGACCGCTTCCATATATCCAAGGTCGAAGGCCTCAAAAGCCTTGTGAATGACTGGCCCAGACCGATCGTAATCGTCGGCGACGGCATGACCGACCATCAAATCGGCGCATCGGGCTTGGCCGACTGCTTTATCGCCTTTACGCAACATGTCCAACGGGCCGCGGTGATCGCCACGGGCGCGCCGGTCGCCCGCGATGTGGATCAATTGACCCGATTACTGGAGGAACTTTTATGAAGCCCAAGCTCTCCCTGAATAAAGATAAGATCAAGGTATTGTTGCTGGAGGGCATCCATCCCAACGCGGTCAAGGCTTTCAATGACCAGGGCTATTTCAATGTGGACCGCCTCTCGGGCGCCTTGCCCGCCGAGGCCCTGCGCCAAAAAGTCAAGAGCGCGTACATGATCGGCATCCGTTCCCGAACCCAGCTAAACGCGGATCTTCTGGAGCGGGCCGAGAAGCTGATATCGATCGGCTGCTTTTGCATCGGAACCAATCAGGTTGATCTGGGTTCGGCGACGCTGATGGGCATCCCCGTTTTCAATGCGCCCCACTCCAACACGCGCTCGGTCGCGGAGTTGGTCATCGGCCTCGTCATTATGCTGATGCGGGGGATTTTCCCCAAAAGCATGGCCGCCCACCGCGAGGAATGGCAGAAATCCGCGGTCCACTGCCACGAGGTTCGCGGAAAAACGCTCGGCATCGTGGGCTACGGCCATATCGGCTCTCAGGTATCGGTGTTGGCCGAAGCCCTGGGAATGACCGTCCTATACTACGATATCAAGGCCCGGCTCCCGCTGGGCAACGCCAAGACCATGGCCTCGCTGGAAGAATTGTTGGAAGCCTCGGATGTGGTTTCCCTGCACGTGCCCGAGGATCGAACCACGCGCGCGATGATCAACAGGAACGCCCTGGCCATGATGAAACCCGGCTCCTACCTGATCAACGCCAGCCGCGGCAGCGTGGTGGACATCGAGGCGGTTGCGGCCGCGTTGGATTCAGGCCACCTGCTGGGCGCGGCCATCGATGTCTTCCCCAGAGAACCGAAAACCAATGAAGAACCCTTTCAAAGCCCCTTGGTCGGTATGGAAAACGTAATTCTCACCCCGCATATCGCGGGCTCCACCCTGGAGGCGCAGGAAAACATCGGCACGGAGGTCGCCCAGAAGTTGGTTCGTTTCAGCGATCAGGGCGCCACCGAGGGATCGGTCAACTTTCCCATGGTCAATTTGGCCCCCAACTTAGACTCCCACCGTATTCTGCACATCCACCACAACGTGCCCGGCATCCTGAAACAAATCAACAAAACCCTGGCCGAAAAGGACATCAACGTGCTCGGTCAATTCCTGGCGACCAACCCCAAAATCGGGTACGTGGTGCTGGACATCGCCAAGGGCGTCACCGGCAGAATCGCCAGCGCCCTCAAGCAGATCGAGGGCACCATCCGCATGCGGGTTCTCTATTGATTCCATCGCGCCGCCGGCTGCTCATCGCGCGATCCTGCGCGTCAGCCAGCGGGACAAGCGGCCCAGGGGCGCTTCCACCTTCCAGGAAGAAGGATCGCGCGGCCCCACCCAATTGCTGATGGCGCGAATTTCAAAGAAGGGCGCGCCAGCCAAACGGCAGGCCAAGGCCACGGCCGCGCCCTCCATGTTCTCCGCTCCCGCCCGGAAACTCGACCAGAGCGCGGTGGCGCGTTTGGCATTCGCGCAAATGCCCGAGACCGTAATGAAATCGGCGCTGGGCTGCGCGTCGTCCAACAGCGGCAGCTCGAATCGGCAGCCCCGCTCCGCGTGGCCGGCCGGCAACATGGGCAGGTTCATGGCGTCCAAATTGTGGAAGCCCTCGTCATCGCGATAACCCAGGTCCGCGAAGGTTTCGCTGCGGGCCTGAACCACCTCGCCCACTTGCAACCCGGATTCGCGAAACGCGCCCGCGATGCCCAACAAAAACACCCGGTCGGGCCGCAGTTTGGCAATGAGATGCGAGGCGCTCAACGCCGCGGCGGCCGGCCCAATCCCGCAGATGGCCCAATAGGCGCCGCCCTTGCGGTAGAGCCGCCAAGGCTCGCCGCGCGCATCGGGCCGCGCCGCTGGATCGAGCAGAAAACGGCTCTCCATCTCGCTGGGAATCAGGATCAAGCTCATGCCGCGCTCGGATCGATCGGCAAGATTACGGTGAAGGTGGTTCCCACGCCGACCTGGCTTTCCACCTTGATGCCGCCGTGATGGCGCTCGACCACCCGCTGGGCCGTGGGCAGGCCCAGGCCCGTGCCCCCCCTCTTGGTGGAATAGAACACCTTGAAAATGTTCTGACGCTCTTCCTCGGATATACCCGGACCCTCATCGCGAATGCTTACCAGGATTTTGTCGCCCGCTGCCTTGCGGGTGCCAATTTCCAAACACTTACCGGGACTCGACACCTGGAGCCCATTTTGGATGATATTGATCAGGGCCTGCTTGATTTGGCTCGCGTCCATGGGGATTTCCGGCAGCTTGGAGTCCAGCCGCAACCGGA
>JBGTRP010000205.1:0-9846 GCA_041940685.1 Acanthopleuribacteraceae bacterium | reverse complement strand
TCAACCCGCGGAAGGGACCATTCTCCAGATCCATTTTCGCCGCGGGACCCGAGAATTGGGCTGTAGGTGGCAGGGTTCGATGCTGAAGAGCCAAAAGCACCTTCATCAGCGCAGCGGCCCCGGCCGCGGTGAGCAGATGACCCATATTCGATTTGACCGAACCTATGACCGGATCGCCATCCCGCCGCGATCCGGTCTCGGCCATGAGGGAACACATACTCTCGTATTCCACCTGATCGCCAAGGGGCGTACCCGTGGCATGGCATTCCCAGAGGGACACATCGGCGGGCGACCAGCCGGAGGCTTGATACGCCGCGCGCATGGCGCGAAGTTGTCCCTCGGAGCTGGGCGCGAGCAGGCTGCCGTCGCGATCGTTGGAAAGGCCGATCCCGGCGATCAAACCATAAACCCGATCGCCATCCGCGCGCGCATCCGCGAGGCGCTTGAGCACAAACATTCCCGCGCCCTCGCCCACGACCAGCCCATCCGCGTCCTTGCCGAAGGGCGAGGGTTTGCCCGATGGAGACAGGGCGCGCAATTGGGCAAACCCCATTTGGGTATAGAGGCAATCCGGCCGCGACAGCCCGCCGCTAATCATAATATCCGCGCGATGGGACAACAGCGTGTCCACGGCGAGCTTGAGCGCGTACAAAGATGAGGCGCATGCCGCGTCCAGGGTAAAGGCGGTTCCGCCAAAGCCCAGGGCCCGAGCGATTAGCGCCGCCGGCAGTCCCGCGACATAGCGGTTGAGGGGGTCGGTAGCCGGACCGATCTGGGGGTCCGCCTCTCCCATGGCCGCTTCTTCAAAAAGCCGACCCAAGTATTCCCGCGCGAGAGCGGAAGCGCTGTCGGTAGGCAGCACGATGTTGCCGATGATTACGCCGGCCCGGGTTAGTTCCCGCCCGGCCAAACCCGCGTCGTCATAGGCCGCCTTGGCCGCCCGCAACCCCAACTTGAACATGGGGTCCAAACCCGTCAGCAAGCCATCGGGGAGGTTCAGGCCCGCGCCATCCCAATCCAACATTTCGGCATCGACAAAACAGCCGCGGGTGGAATAGACCTTATCCTCCCGAGCGATATTGGGATGGTAGAGAGTCCGGGGCTCCACCGGCCAACGTTCGGCCGGGACCTCCCGCGCGGTGCAACGGCCGCGCAAGATATGTTCCCAAAATTGATTCAAATCGCGGGAACCGGGAAATATCCCACCGATTCCAACGATTGCCACGCTGTCGGCCGACGCCATCTTCGAGTCCTTTTCCAAAAAATCCCCGGTTCTTCACGGCCGGTGAACACGCAAGCGCGCGCCGAGGTCAAGGCCTTACTTCACCCATGCGGCGCACCAGTCGCGATCCTCGCGAGTGACGCCATCTGGCCCGGGTTCATGTTTGGCCCATTCGTCCTCAGCTCAGCACATTTTCCGCCAGCCTCTTGCGCGAAAACGCGGCCGTCAAAGCTTGGTCCATGGTGCTCTCCAAACCGCGCATCCTCGCCAAGAGACGGCCACTGGAGCTATCGATAAAATCCACGTCCGCGGTTACCTTGTGCGCGCCGGCGGCGAGGACATGCACCACAATGCGACAGCCCCGTTCGGAGAAGGGAAGGTATTGGGAGTAGGAAGCGCAATGGGAAGGCAGCGAGGGTTTGCCGTGATTTTCCAAACACCACAAAATTGTGAGTTGAAATGCGGCATCCAGCGCAAGAGGATCAGCCAACCATTTTCCTCTTAAGGGGTTGCGGATCCAATCGGAAGGAGCCGGCGCCGCGGCCACATCGCCCCTAATCGCTTCCTCAGAACAACCGTCCACGGCGGCAATGCCCTGAAAGTCGGGTCCGTGAAAGAGCTTTTCATAGATCGGCATGGCCTCTCCGCCGTAGGCTTTCAGCCGAGGCGCGTGGAGGTTTATTTCAGGGGCCAGAGGACGATCGCCCAACAGGATATCCGCCCGAGCATGTAATCGCCCGCCGGATTCGGCGCTCCTCAGCTCGACGGTCACCGAAAACCGGGCGTCCCTTTTGACGATTTTTGCGGTCAAGAACTCCAGCGGAAGCACCTCATTTCCAGACAGCCTCACCCCGTGAAGCACCCGCATATTTTCAAATCCCTGGAAACGGAAACCCGGATTCTCGTGAAGGGCGGCGTGGGCAAGCCATTCCACCATTACCGCCATGGGAAGCACGGCTTTGCCGCCAATGACATGGGACTTGAGAAAGGGACAGCGCTCAAGGCTGAGGTCAAAATTGTAGGCCGGTTGCAGTCCGGAAGGCGTCGTGGTTGAGGTTGGAGGCCGCTCGCGATTGCGCCCGCTTCCCTCTCCCAGTAAGACGACCTCAACGGGCGCCGTTTCTGGAGCAAGAGACAACTCGCCAACCAGGTAATCGGCGCCGGCTTTTACGGGAATCAGGCCCACGCCCTCCGCGGCAAATAGTTTTTTGAGCGCCGGGGTTACCATCCCGCCATCCCAAGGTCCCCAATTCACCGCGATCACTCTGCAATCGGGCCGGATTCCCGCTTGCTGGCGGGCGGTTTTGTTGAGCGCCTCGTTGGCCATCGCGTAATCGACCTGGCCCGTCCGGCCGAAACGGCCGGTCGAAGACGAGAAGAGGGCGAGAACTTTTAGAGGATCGGTCCTCAGGGCCTTGAGTAGGCTAAACAGGCTTTCCGCCTTGGTTTGGTAGACCATTTGAAATTGGGATTCGGTTTTGTCCTCGATCCGGCGGTCTGCAAGAACCCCCGCGCCATGGATCAGCCCCTTGACAGGTCCAAACTCGGCCCTCAGCTTCTCAACCGTCGCAACGACATCGTCGGACCGGCGCAGGTCCACCGCGCGGTAAACGACCCGCGCTCCTTGGGCCCGCATTTCCGCGAGGTTGGCCCGGATCTCACGGGCCGCCAGCAGCGAGTGATATGCCGCTTGTAATTCAGCGGGTTTGGTTTCTCGGGGCAGGCGGGAGAGCAATTCCCTTTTGATTTGAGCCTCGTCTTGCAGTCCGGTCAGCCACTCCGCCTCCCGTTTCTCTGGTTCGGGCGTGCGGCCCATCAGAACGAGGGTGGGGCTGAAGGCGCGGGCCAAGGCAATCGCTGCCGCGGCGGTCACCCCGCGGGCGCCACCGGTCACCAGGACCAGATCGCCGGATTGGAGAGGTTTCTCCTCGGATGGCGGCAGCGGTTGGGCGTCGAGGGAAAGCTCCCGCGTACCGCCTTTCCCGACGGCCACCTCGATCGGGCCCTCCAGCAGCAGTTCGTCCACCACGGCTTCCGCGAAGTCCCGCGGCTCCATGTCGGGATTAAGGTCCAAGGCGCGGCAGCGAACCTCGGGCCACTCATGAGCGGCGGTTTTCAACAAACCCGCCAACCCGCCAAACGCCGGATTTCTCTCCGAGCCCATCGATTCCATACCGAATGCGCCGTCCAGGCGGCTCACCGTCGCCAGCAGAGCAGGCCCACCCGCTTTCTTACCACGCAAACCAAGGCTCGCCTTTTGCAAGAGCTTTAAAGCGCGGGAGAGAAAATCGGGGGATTCCTGATCGGAAGGCGCCAGAATGATCAAACCGGCCAAAGCCTCGGGCGCCTTGTATCGGGCGAGCGACCCCCAGCGGATCAGTCTTGCCTGAAAGCCCTTTTCCTCCAATCGATCGACCAGGGCGGTCGCGGCTTGCGAGCCATCGTCGCCCACCCAGATGACCTCCGTGCGGGACAGCCGCGCGGCCTTCCTCTCTTCAACCAGTGGTCTCAAGCCCAAAACTCGGCGATCGAGCCTCGCGGATGCGCTCTTTTCCGCTTGCGGGCCCCTGGTCTGTTCCCATAGGGCCGAGGCGGCCTCGCCCGGGGCAGAGGTCTCTCCGTCGAAATGGTTCACAATTTCACCCAAGGTCCTCAAATCGCCCATTTGTTCGGGCTTGAGCTCGGGTAAATGGGGACATGCTTCCTGAAGCGCGGAAAGGATTTCAACCCGTTTGATGGAGTCAATTCCCAAGTCCGTTTCCAGACCCATGTCCAGTTCCAACATTTCCGCGGGATAGCCGGTTTTGTCGGCCACGATTTGGAGCAATACGGGACCGATCTCGCTTTTTTGAACGGATGGCTTTTCCGGTATGGGTTCAGGGTTTCTCCGCGCCGCGCCGGAAAGGCCCACGCGGTCTTCGAGGAAATCGACGATCTCGGCCAAGGTCTGGATGCGCGCCATTTGTTCCGGCTTGAAATCCGGCAGGCTAGGCCAATGTTCCTGAAGCGTGGAAAAGATTTCAACCCGTTTGATGGAGTCGATTCCCAAATCGCTTTCCAGGCTCATATCCGGCTCCAGCATGTCCGGCGGATAACCCGTTTTGTCGGCGATAATTTCCAGCAAGGATCGGGAAAGGTCGGCATGCAGGTCGGATAGGGCCGGCGCCTCCTGAACCTCGGTGGTTTGATCTTCAAAATGGGCCGCGATATCGGCGAGCGTATGCAGGCGCCCCAATTGCTCGGGATCGACCGCGGGCAGATGGGGCAGAGCCTCTTGTAGGGTGGAAAAGATTTCTACCCTTTTTATGGAATCGATGCCGAGATCCGCGTCCAAGCTCATGGACGGTTCCAGCATATCCATGGGATAACCCGTCTTATCGGCCACGATCTCCATCAGCCGGTCGGCCAGGCTTGATTTGCGGACAGGGCCTGGTGGTTGTGCGGATGGAGCGCCTCCGGAAGGCAAGGCATCCCGCAGGTGGGCCACGATATCCTGGAGCGTATGCAGCCTTCCCAGATCTTCGGGTTTCACGCCGGGCGCCTCGGGAAAGGCCTCCTGCACCGCGGAGAGGATCTCCACGCGCTTGATGGAGTCGATTCCCAAATCGCCATCGAGGCTCATGCTCAGATCCAGCATATCCTCGGGGTAACCGGTTTTCTCCGCGACCATGGCCAAAATCACCCGCTCCAAGGGAGGCCCGCTTGAGCCAGGACTCGGCGCCGCCGAGGAAAGATCGCCGGGTTCGGAATCTCTGACGGGGGTCGGGGACCGCCATTCCAGGGCCTGAACAATATCGTCAAGGCTGGAGAGGGAACCCATTCGTTCGGGCTCCAATGGCGCCGCATCCGGCAAGACCTGCTGCAGTTCGGCAATAATTTCCACACGCTTGATGGAGTCGATCCCCAAATCCGCGTCCAGCTTCATGCTCAATTCAAGCATTTCATCGGGGTACCCGGTTTTCTCCGCGACCACCTCGAGCAGCGCCCTTTCGGCATGCCGCCTTTGGGCCTCAATATCAGGCGAAGCGTTTGAGGGTTCGGATCGCTCGACCGAAAGATCCGCTTTCGAAACGCGCGGCTGGCTCGCGGAGGGTAGTTGGGCCGGGACGGGAACCGAAAAGCTCTTCTCCGAGACGGGATCGGATTTCAAGGCTGGCCTGGAGATCGGTTGCCCAGCTTCTGGAATGGGTTCCTCCAACAAACCTTGCCGCTGGCCCATGAGGTCCAACAAATTGGCCTGTCCGGCTTCCTGACCTTCCAGAAATTTGCGATGCAGCTCCGCGGTTTGCTCCTGCATTCGGTGTAATAGGGCCAGGTTGTGCTCTACCCGGCTCAGCGCCTCCCGCACCTCGCTCCTGGAAGCGGGCAATGGCTGGGCGCGCGTTTCTGTAAGAGCTTGGCGGGTGGGTACGGCCTCACGCGACTCACGGGAAATTCGCATAGGAGGCTGGCTTTCGGGCTTGGAGTCCCTGAGGGAGGTTCGCTCGGGAGGTGCCTCGGTTGGTTTTTCCGATTCGAGCGGTCGCTCGCCGCGCTTTCGGGTCGCCTCGCTTTTGTAATTGGCGCCGGTCAGGGGAATCGCCATTCCCTTGCGGGTGGATGCAACCTTCTCCCGCGACCGCTCCGTCTTCTGCCAGAGTTCCAGCCGAACCGGATACCCCAGGGCCGCGAGATGGGCCAGTACCTTGGCCAGATCAAACATGCCCGCGCGTTTTCCGGAGGAAGCGTCCACGGCCATGGCTTGAAATTCCCGTTCGGAAAGAATCGATTTCACCAAACCGGTCAGCCGAGCCCCGGGGCCTACCTCCAAAAAGGTGCGCACCCCGTGTTCGTACATGTTATGGACCTCGCTGACGAACTCCACGGGTTGGGTAAGCTGGGTTGCAAGAAGGTTGCGGGCGTCGCCGGGATCTTCGGGATAGGGCTGGCCCGTGGTATTGGAAAACACGGGAATTTCGGATTCCAGGAAATCAATTTTGCCCAGTTCTACGCTGAACGGCTGGCTTGCCTGGGCTACCAGGGTGCTGTGAAAGGCCGCCGCCACGGGCAGTCGTTTGTTGGAGATTTTCTTGGAGCCCAACAACTCCATCGCCCGTTCGATCTCCGCGGTGGGCCCAGAAAGAACCACCTGGTCCGGGGCGTTTTTGTTAGCCAACACCAGATCCAACCGATAGTCGGCAAGTAGGGACTCCACATCCGCGAGTGGGGCGCGCACCGCAACCATGGCGCCGCGATCGCCCTCACCCTCCGCCATCAGCCGGCCGCGCAGGCGAGAGAGTAGGTAAAGCGCCTCGGTATCGAAACAACGCGAGGCGCAAAGGGCGGTAATTTCGCCGTAACTATGTCCCGCGGCGGCCTCGGGCTCCACGCCGAAATAGTTGAGGATCTTCAGTGCGCCGATGCTCACGGCGCCGATGGCGGGCTGAGCATTTTGGGTTTGCCGTAGGCGGAGTTCGTCTTCCCTACGCGCCTCCTCTGAATAGCTGGGCAGAGGGTAGATGAGATTGGTCAGGGATTGGCGGGGACGCTCGTCGTCACATTGGGCGAAAGCCTTGTCCACGTCCGCGAGTACTTGTTGCATGCTTGGAAAACGGCATGCCAGATCCCGCATCATATCGATGTACTGGGCGCCCTGCCCCGGAAAGAGCACCCCCAGCTTGCCCTGGCGTTTGCCCTGGCCGAAGTAGATGCCCTCAGGCGCGCTCCAAAATTTCTCCACCCCATATTTTTCGATCAGGGCCAAGGCCCGTTGCGCGATCTTGACCGGGTCGGTTTTGCCCTTCTCGATCAGGATCAGAATCCTGCGGGAATGGCCGGCGTCGAATTCCCGCCGGCTGGCTTCGCAAAGGGCCGCCAACCCCCGCCAATCGGAAACCTCGGCCAGGGGTTTCAAACCGTTCAGCAGGCCGTTTTTATCGGTCGCGGACAGCGCGAAGATCTGTACCTGGCTATCCCAATCCACGCTCTTTTTTTCCGGTTGGTACTCCTCCAAGACACAGTGGAAATTACTGCCGCCAAAACCGAAGGCGCTCACGCCCGCGCGGCGGGGATGGGTTTCTCCCGGCATCCAGGGCCTGGACCGGTGATTGAGGTAAAAGGGCGATTGGGAGCGCAGTTCCTCCAACGGCTGTTCGGCTTTGATCGAGGGAGGCAAAATTTTGTGGTGAAGCGCCAACGCGGCCTTGATGAGGCCCGCGGAACCCGCGGCCGCCTTGGTATGGCCGATCTGCGATTTCACCGAACCCACCGCGCACCAGGTTCCCTGGGCGCCCCGATCCCGGTACACCTCGTCGAGAGCCCGGATTTCGGTGGCGTCGCCAACCTTGGTGCCGGTTCCATGACCCTCAACCAAACCCACGGTCTCGGGCTCCACCTCGGCGTCCTGATAGGCGCGCCGCAATGCCTTGACCTGACCCTTGGCGCTGGGCGCATAGATGGCGTTGCCTTTGCCGTCACTGGAAGCGCCGAGCCCGCGAATTACCGCGTAGATGCGGTCCCCGTCGCGCTCGGCATCGGCCAAGCGCTTGAGCACGACCACACCCAGACCCTCGCCAAGGATGGTTCCGTCCCCGTTTTCATGGAAGGGCTTGGCGTCGCCGCCCGGGGATAAGGCTGGCGTTTTGCTGAAGCACATGTACATGAAGATATCGTTGAAGGTGTCGATCCCGCCGGTGAGCACCATATCGCTGCGGCCCGACCACAATTCCATGGCCGCGAGGTGAAGCGCGCTCAAGGCGCTGGCGCAAGCGGCGTCCGCCACGCAGTTGGTTCCGCCCAGGTCGAGGTAATTGGCAATGCGGCCGGCCACCACATTGCCCAACAACCCGGGAAAGGATTGTTCCTGCCAGGGCACGTAGCCGTCGGCAATTTTTTGCACGATCGCCTCGGTCCGCGCTTCGTCGATGCCGGCCTCGCGCAGGGCCCGCCGCCAGATGGGATGTCCCAGCCGCGCGCCGAGGGGAATCACGAGCTCCAGGGCGCCGGTCACTCCTAAAATGACACTCACGCGGTCGCGATCGAAACGCTTGCCATGCGCGTAACCCGCATCCGCGAGCGCCTCACCCGCCACCACCATACCCAATAACTGGGAGGTATCGGTGGCCTCGATAGTGGTGGGTGGAATGCCGTACTCAAGGGGGTTGAAATCGGTGGGGTTCAAAAAACCGCCACGCCTGGCGTAGGTCCGGTCGGGAGACTTGGGATCCTCATCAAAATATTCGTCCACCTTCCAGTGTGACTCCGGAACCTCGCTGATGCAATCCACGCCGTTGATTATGTTTTGCCAATACTCTTGGCAATCATCCGCCTTGGGGAAGCGGCAGGCCATTCCGACAATCGCCAGCGGCTCTCGGCCCTCGGCTTTTTCGTTCTTCAATGGAAGTACTCCTTCAGTTCCGTGGCGGTTCGTGGTTTCATGCGCCATGTATCCATTAAAAAGCCCTGGCTTCGCAGCGCGTTCGCACGCGCCAGAACCGCCGCACCATAGAGGATGTTTTGGGCGACGACTACCACTTTCCGCTCTTCCGGCGCCTCCAAAAAGGAGCCCTTGACCCACTCATTAAACGCGCCCATGGCCGGGCCACACCAAACCTGGTAATCCACCTTGCGGGCGGCCTCTCCCCTGTTGGCCCAATTCGATGATTTTCCCAAATACCAACGGAAAACCAGGGCCATTTTATGACGAGGGTCTTGCTCGGCCCGACCGATTTGACGCGGGTCCCGCTCCAGGAAATAGGCCTGGGTTTGCCGCCAAACATCGTCGAGGGGCATGCGGAAAATATTTTTTTCCAGCATGGCGCGATCCTTGGCCGAAAGGCTCTCCAGACTCTCGGAATTGCGGTAGAGATCGTAGAGCTTGGAGGCGCGCATGGCGAACATGGTGCCCCTTTTGAGGACCTGAACATTGACGCCCATTTCGAACATATCGGCCGCGGGCGCCATGGCGATATCGGCCTGTTGGGCCTGCGCCAGCATAGCCCGCACCAGATCGGAGGTGCCCGCTTCCACACAGGCCTGGTTGACCGACCCGGTCAAAACATATGCGGCGCCCATGGAAAAAGCGGCGGCCGCCGACGCGGGCGTGGAAATACCCCCGGCCAAGCCAACGCGAATCGGCATATCGTAACCGAATTCAACTTGATAGCGATCCCGTAACGCCAGCATGGTGGGCAGCAGGGTGATCGCGGGACGGTTGTCCGTATGGCCTCCGGAATCGGCCTCGGCGGTGAAGTCTTGGGCCATGGGAATGCGGGCAGCTAGTCGTGCCTGCTCCTCTGAAATATCCCCCGCGTCCACCAACTGCCGCAATAGCTTGTCAGGAGGGGGCGCCATAAACTTGGATGCAACCTCGACCCGGGAAACCTTGGCAATGATTTTGTGAGGGGCCACGATGCGGCCCTGGCGCACGAGGTCCGCCCGGAGCGCCGCCGCGTCGCCCCGCAGCTTGTCCAGGGCCGCCCGCATCCGCTTGACCTCGCGCTCTCGCTGCTCGTCGTCGGGTTCGCGCGTCCGCAGTTCGTCGAGCGGGAGGAGGAGATTCGGACCGAGGGGATCGACATCATGCTCGGACTCGACATCTCGGGGTCGATGCAGGCGGAGGACTTCAAGCCGAAGAACCGGCTGCA